>CANBSM010000069.1 GCA_947372155.1 Burkholderiaceae bacterium | reverse complement strand
GCGATTGGTTCTAGTGGCGCGCATTCAAATGGTTACTCATTGGTGCGTAAGATTATTGAGCGTGCTGGTGCAAAGCCTACAGATGACTTAGGTGGTCGTTCATTAGGCGATGTCGTGATGGCGCCTACTGAAATTTACGTAAAGCCACTTCTCAAATTGATTTCTGAAATCAATGTAAAAGGTATGGCGCATATCACTGGTGGCGGCTTGGTTGATAACGTACCCCGCGTACTCCCTGAAAATACTCAAGCAGTATTGCATCGGGATAGCTGGCAGATGCCAGATCTCTTCCGTTGGTTACAGATGAAGGGTGGCGTTGCTGATGCAGAAATGGTACGCGTATTTAACTGCGGCATCGGTATGGTTGTGATTGTTGCGCCTGACCAAGCAGATACAGCAATTAAATCCCTAACTGCTCAAGGTCTTAAGGCTTGGACCGTTGGCGAAGTGGTCGAGCGTCCAAAAGATGCTCCACAAACTATCGTTATCTAAACGACCTATCTTTATTTTTTGATTAGATTGCTTTTGCAGTACTCTAGCGCCGCCTTCAACTCTTCGGGGTTGAAGGGGTCAAATGTGTTTCTTCCCTCTATTGCGCGCAGCCAAGTGAGCTGCCGCTTACCAAGTTGACGCGTGGCTGCCAATGCTTTGTAGCGCATTTCTTTGGCATCAATTTCACCATTGAGAAATTCCCAGGCTTGGCGATAGCCTACTGAACGAATCGCTGGCAGATCTGCATGCAATCCACTATTGGAACGTAGTGCTTTAACTTCGTCCATAAATCCTGCGGCAAGCATTTCATCAAAACGCTTTTCCAAGTTCAGATGCAAGCGCTTGCGATCGCTGGGCTCGAGTGACACTAAGTTAATCCATGATGGAATCGCTGAGCCTTCTCTGCCATCTGCGCTGGGTGAGTCAGCTAGTAACACAGACATGGGTTTACCGGTAATTTCATAAACCTCTAGGGCACGCTGCACTCGTTGGGAATCGTTTGGCTTTAAGCGCGCTGCAGTTTCGGGATCAATCGTGGCAAGCTTGTCGTGCATTGCTGGCCAGCCAATAGCTTTACCTTCTTCATCTAAGCGAGCCCGAATCTCTGGGTTTGCTGGAGGCAGCGAGGAGAGGCCATGCGCCCAAGCACGCCAATACAACATCGTTCCACCAACTACCACTGGGATATTTCCCCGCGCACGAATCTCATTGCAAAGACGTTTTGCATCGTTGGCAAAACGCGCCGCTGAATACACTTCAGTAGGATCAATAATGTCAATCAGATGATGAGTGACGGCAGCTTGCTCTGACTTAGTTGGTTTGGCGCTGCCGATATCTAAACCGCGATAGACCAACGCAGAATCCATGCTGATGAGTTCAAGCGTCAGGCCAATAGATTTCGCATGCTCAGCCAATGACATGGCGAGATGGGTTTTGCCTGCACCAGTTGGGCCAACAATACACAGAGTTGGAACACCGTTTGGAGCATGCATCGGCTGAATGTAGGGTTCAGTTTGCATACCTGATTATAAGAGCCTGTTAATATCCGCAACAACCTATAAGTGAGAGAGCGAATTGATGGATACCCTTTTGCAAATCAGTGATTTATTACTGCACATTGATAAACATCTAGATGTGGTGATTCAGCAATACGGTCCCTGGGCCTACGGTTTGTTGTTTGCCATTGTTTTTGCAGAAACTGGCTTAGTGGTTGCCCCTTTCCTGCCGGGCGACTCACTTCTCTTTATTGCGGGCGCTTATTGCGCCACAGAACATTTCAATATCTGGACTTTATGTATTGGCTTACTGATTGCGGCAGTGGGGGGTAATACCTTGAACTACTTCATAGGTCGCTGGATTGGTAAACGAATCTTTAGTAGCCAATCACGCTGGATTGATCAAGGCGCCTTATTGAAGACCCATGCTTTTTATGAAAAGCATGGTGGCAAAACCATCATCCTTGCACGCTTCTTGCCAATTATTCGGACCTTTGCACCTTTTGTTGCTGGCGTTTCAGAAATGAACTTCTCACGTTTTCAGTTATTCAACATTACAGGTGCCGCTCTATGGGTATTTGGTTTGGTGGTTGCTGGATATTTCTTTGGCAATATTCCGATCATTCGTCAGAACCTGAATGTAATCGTGTTGGTTGGCGTTGGGGCAGCGGCAGTGCCAGTTGCATTTGCAGCCATCTACAAAATTTTTCAACGCAAGAAAAACTAAAAGAAAACTAAAAAGTAAAGCAACTAAAGCCAAAACTATTTGGCTTTAGTGCAGCTTGGTTTGACTTTCGAGTGTGGCGATGTGCTCACGAATATCGCTGGCATCTTCGGCTTCTGGCATTTCACTGAGATAGCGATGCATATCCGCTAATGCTGGGCGCAAATACTCTAGCTGCGCAAAGATTAAACCTCGATCCCGAATCTCTTCAAAAGAGTCAGGCAAGAGGATTACCAGGCGTTCTTGAATGCCCAATAAACGCTCCCAGCGTTCATGTTCTGAGTAAATCATTTTGAGGTTTCTAAGATAGCGCGACAGAATCTCTCTTGAGCTAGAGGCGCGCAGGAAGAGATTTAGCGGCAGACTCAACTCGCCCCTATAGCCTTTAGCATCTAGATAAGGATCAAGCATTTCTTGTAGCTGAGTCTTTGATAGCGACTCACCTGTTAAAGGATCCATGATCACCTCACCCTGTTGCAAAGAAATGCGCATCATGAAGTGGTTTGGAAATGAAACGCCGCGAATCTTCAAGCCGATTTGATTGCCAAGTTCAATCATCAGAATGGCTAATGAAATAGGAATCCCTCTGCGGTTCTCCAGAACGTAATGCAAGTAGG
This sequence comes from Burkholderiaceae bacterium, assembly GCA_947372155.1. Next base: position 2,006 of record CANBSM010000069.1, on the reverse strand, counting down.
AATTTTCAGGCGCATAAAAATCATTTGGGTTGGGACCAAAACCCAGCTCGGTATAAAAGAAATGCTTCAGAATTTGTAAGCGCTGTATCGGTGATGTATCTGGCGTCACGCGAGACTTTAATTTATTACCTAATTCATCGAGCTTATCAAGCACGCCCTGAACATCTAAATCGGGATAGGCGTGCTGAGCAACAGCAATTGCTGCCTCCGTGAGCGGGAGGTGTTCGTCTTCAGCAACTAGGGAGGTGAAATAGTCGAGTTGTTGTGTTGGCATATTGGCTATTTTGCATGACGCAAGAATTTTTGCCAGCGAATGCCAACCAAAGCCAAGGAGACAAAGTAAACAACGGCGGCAACACCCAGCCAGATAGCCAGTAAGCCAATGCGAAGCCATGGTTCAGCTTGAAGTTCAATCCAGTTGTGTGCGCTGGCAGCATAAAAAAGTACTGCTGCGAAAGGAATGAGTGCGATCAATAGTTGACCGAGGTACTTGATCCAGCCAGAACTAGGAAGGGCTCCGCGTCGATGAAGGCCAATCCAAAGTAGGGCGGCATTCAGGCAGGCGCCTGTTCCAACAGAGAGGGCAAGTCCAGCATGACCAAGCCAAGGTACGAATACTAGATTGGCTAACTGAGTGGCTACTAACACGAGTAACCCAATCTTCACTGGGGTGCGGATATCTTGACGTGAATAAAATCCAGGCGCCAAAATTTTTACCAAAATCAAACCAATGAGGCCAACCCCATAAGCCGCTAATGCACGTTGCGTCATCACGACATCAAGCGCAGTGAATTTACCGTAGTGATACAAGACTGCTGCTAAAGGCTCGCCAAAAATAAAGAGCGCAAGCGCACAAGGCGCCGCTAGTAAAAATGTCAGTTGCAATCCCCAGATGAGTAATTCACCGGCATGTACTAAATCGTTTTTAGCGTTGGCTTTGCTCAGGCTTGGCAACAGAACCGTTCCTAAGGCAACACCCAGTAATGCAGTCGGAAATTCCATTAAGCGATCTGCGTAAGATAGCCACGACACACTTCCTGCCTGCAGACGTGAAGCGATGTTGGTGTTGATGATGAGGGAGATTTGCGCAACAGAGACTGCAAATACTGCGGGCCCCATTAATTTCATGACGCGCCTAGCTTCAGGATTGGTGATGGCTGATTTGATGGCACCAGGTAACAAACCAATGCGAGGTAATAGGCCGAGGCGAGCAAGCGTTGGCACTTGAAGGGCAAGCTGGAGTATTCCACCAAGTAAAACGCCAATACTTAAGGCATAGATTGGTTGTTCTAAGTGGGGCGCTAAAAAGATGGCGCTACCAATTAAGGCAAGGTTGAGCAAGACAGGCGTAAAAGCCGGGATCGCAAAGCGGTGATAGGTGTTCAAGATTCCCGCTGAGAGGGAGACCATAGAAATCAGCCCGATATAAGGAAACATGATTCTGGTCATAACGACGCTGGCATCATAGGCTGGACCACCTTTAAACCCTGTAGCAATCACCAGAATGAGCACTGGGGCGCCAATGACTCCAAGGAGTACTGTGAGTAGCAAAGCCCAAAATAAGAGCGTGGCGACCGCATTTATGAGGATTTTGGCCTTAGTTTGGTCTTCGTTTGTGGCAATTTCACCCAAAATAGGCACAAAAGCTTGAGAAAAGGCCCCCTCGGCAAAGAGTCGGCGTAGTAAATTGGGTAGCCTAAAAGCCACATTAAAGGCGTCTGTCCACTCGGAAGCCCCGAAACTGCGGGCTATCAAGGTCTCCCGGAGCAGGCCCGTAATACGGGAGAGCATAGTTAGGGAGCTGACCTTGGCGGCGGCGGAAAGCAGATTCATGAGCCAATTTTCACCTATTTATCGGTCGGCTGGGCTTTTTTGCCCCTTTAATGTAAAATCTTGGGTTTTGGCGAGCTTGCTTATGAATCTGGCAAGTCCGCAAGATTTTTAACTAATCGCATTTTGCAATTTATAGAGGCAAGGTTTAAAGATGGCCAATACAGCACAAGCGC
>CANBSM010000068.1 GCA_947372155.1 Burkholderiaceae bacterium | reverse complement strand
AGGCGGCAGCATGAGCAAGTTTGAGAAAAAAGTAATGCCAGCGATGAAGCTTTCTGGTCTTGAGCCATTTAACGTTACTACCGATGTTGGCTTCGTCAATATTGGTGAGCGTACGAACGTCACAGGCTCCAAAGCATTTTCTAGAATGATCTTGAATAATCAATTTGATGAAGCGCTAGTTGTAGCGCGTCAGCAGGTTGAGAACGGCGCACAAGTCATCGACATCAATATGGATGAGGCGATGCTAGATTCTGAAGCGGCTATGACGCGCTTCTTAAACTTAATTGCCTCCGAACCTGATATTGCACGCGTGCCCATCATGATTGACTCCTCCAAGTGGAGCGTGATTGAGGCGGGCTTGAAATGTATCCAAGGTAAACCTATTGTTAACTCGATCTCCCTGAAAGAGGGTGAAGAGTCTTTCAGAAAACAAGCGCGTTTAATTCGTCGTTATGGCGCCGCTTCTGTAGTGATGGCGTTTGATGAAGTAGGTCAAGCCGATACGTTTAAGCGTAAGACAGAAATTTGTCAGCGCTGCTATGAGATTTTGGTCAATGAAATTGGCTTTCCTGCCGAAGATATTATTTTTGATCCAAATATTTTTGCCATTGCTACTGGTATTGAAGAGCACGATAACTATGCTGTCGACTTTATTAATGCCACCCGCTGGATTAAAGAAAACCTACCGGGCGCCAAGGTAAGCGGCGGTGTTTCGAATGTAAGCTTCTCGTTCCGCGGTAATGACCGTGTTCGTGAGGCGATCCATACGGTATTCCTGTACCACGCAATTCAGGCTGGTATGGACATGGGCATTGTGAATGCAGGTCAGTTGGGCGTTTACGCCGATTTGGATCCTGAGCTGCGCGAGCGTGTTGAGGATGTCGTCCTTAATCGCTTTAAAGAAAAAGAGGGCAAAACGCCGACAGAACGCTTGCTCGATATTGCTGACCAATTCAAGGGTGGCGGCGCTAAGCAGGTCGAGAATCTGGTGTGGCGTGAAGCCCCAGTACGTGAGCGTCTAACGCATGCCCTAGTACATGGCATTACCACCTTTATTGAAGAAGACACTGAAGAGTTGCGTGCTGAAATCATGGGTGCTGGTGGTAGGCCTATTGAAGTCATTGAAGGTCCTTTGATGGATGGCATGAATGTCGTGGGTGACTTGTTTGGTGCGGGCAAGATGTTCTTGCCCCAAGTTGTTAAGAGTGCGCGCGTGATGAAGCAAGCAGTTGCCATCTTGATTCCATACATCGAAGAAGAAAAGCGTCAACATATTGCAGCGGGCGGTGAAGCTAAAGCTAAAGGCAAGATCGTCATGGCCACTGTGAAAGGTGACGTACACGATATTGGTAAAAATATTGTGACGGTTGTTCTCCAATGCAATAACTTTGAAGTAGCCAACATGGGTGTAATGGTTCCTTGTGCCGAGATTCTCAAGCGCGCCAAAGAAGAGAATGCCGACATTGTTGGTTTGTCTGGCCTGATTACACCTTCGCTAGAAGAGATGACTTATGTTGCGCAAGAGATGCAACGTGATGACTGGTTCCGTGAACGCCAAATTCCGTTAATGATTGGTGGTGCAACGACTTCACGCGTTCATACTGCAGTGAAGATTGCCCCACACTACGATGGGCCGGTGGTCTATGTTCCTGACGCATCTCGTTCAGTTTCAGTAGCTTCTAGCTTACTGTCTGATGAAAGCGCTAAGAAATTTATTCAAGATTTACGCGATGACTATGTACGCATTCGTGAACAGCACGCTAATAAGAAAGCGGCTCCAACCATTTCCTTAGAAGCAGCACGTAAGAATCGCGAAATGATCGACTGGTCATCTTATGTTCCTGAGAAGCCAAAATTTATTGGTCGTCGAATATTTAAAAACTTTGCGCTCAGTGATATCGCTAAATATATCGACTGGACACCATTCTTTCAGACTTGGGACTTAGCAGGTAAGTTTCCGGCAATTCTCGATGATGAAGTTGTTGGTATTGAGGCGCGCAAAGTCTTTGCTGATGCCCAAGCATTACTCGATAAGTTGATTAAGGGGCAATGGCTACAAGCTGATGCGGTGGTTGCTTTCTATCCAGCCAATACCGTTGGCGACGATATCGTTCTGTATAGCGATGAAGCGCGCGAGCATCCTTTGTTCGTGTGGCACAACTTGCGTCAACAATCCGAGCGTCCAGTTGTAGAAGGTGTACGCAGACCTAATCGTTGTCTGGCTGATTACGTTGCGCCAAAAGAATCTGGCGTTTCTGATTACCTGGGTTGTTTTGCAGTGACTACCGGTCATGGTGTTGAAAAGAAAGTTGCCGAGTTTCAGGCTAAGCATGATGACTACAGCGCGATTATGTTGAAGGCCTTAGCTGACCGCTTAGCAGAGGCTTTTGCTGAGCTGATGCACCATCGCGTGCGTACAGACTTATGGGGCTATGCAACAGATGAGATTTTGACCAATGATCAGATGATTAATGAGGAATACCGTGGTATTCGTCCAGCACCTGGTTATCCAGCCTGTCCTGCGCATGAAGTTAAAGAAGATTTATTGCGGGTAATTGGCTCTGAAGATATTGGCATGACTCTGACAGAGTCGATGGCCATGAATCCAGCCTCTAGCGTGAGTGGTTTCTATTTGGCACATCCGGATGCGCGTTACTTTAATGTGGGCAAACTATCGGATGATCAGGTTGAAGACTTGGCTAAGCGCCGTGGACAAAGTATTGAGGACACCCGTCGTCAGCTAGCGAGCTTGCTAGATTAGACGCCCCACATGACGGGTTCGTCTTTGGCTTTGGACTGCTTCATGAGCTCTAGGAACGGGTAGGCTCGCTGTCCAAGGCGATCGGCTAGCTTGGGCTTCTCAGCACCCTTCTCAGACTCATCATTTGCTTTGGCTCGTTCCTCAAGATCTTTGAGGATGGCAGTTTCCAGTGCGGTGATCAGGTCTGGGAGTTGCTCAACGGTCAAAATTCCGCGAGGCTCTAGGGGGCGCCCCAAAATATCGAAAATTCGTTTGGTCAGGTCCGCCAGCATGATGACATCTGGACCAGCCTTTGAGCGAAATTGATAGATCATTTCGATAGCTTACCACCTGATAAACTGACTCTTCTATGTTGTTAACTAATAAAAATCGTTTAATTGAGATGCTTAGCAATGCCCTTGGCAGTCTTGCTCAAGAGCGTGGCTTAGACCTACCTCCTGCGCCGCGTTTAGAGCGTCCTAAGGCTATTGATCACGGTGATGTCGCCTGCAATATTGCCCTTCAGTTATCGAAGGCCTGGAAACTCAATCCTAGGGAGTTGGCGCAGGCTTTAGTTGAACGTTTACAAAAACAACCTGGTTTTGATCAGCTTATTTCTGCTTGTGAAATAGCCGGCCCTGGATTTATTAATTTCCGCCTCAGTAATGTCGCCAAGACGGCAGTGGTGAATGAGATTCTGACGGAGGGCGCTCACTTTGGTGAGCTACCAAAAGATAAGGCTCCAGTGGCTAGCGCCATGATTGAGTTCGTTTCAGCAAATCCAACTGGCCCATTGCATGTGGGGCATGGTCGCCAAGCTGCACTTGGGGATGCCTTAGCAAATTTATTGGCTACCCAAGGAATTAAAGTACATCGTGAGTTTTATTACAACGACGCAGGTGTGCAAATTGCTAATCTGGCCCTCTCAGTTCAGGCTCGCTTAAAAGGCTTCAAGCCTGGCGATACTGCGTGGCCGGAGCAGGCCTATAACGGTGAATATATTGCCGAGATTGCCGCCGCATTCAAAGTCTCTCCAGCATATCAGGATGATCTTGAGGCGATTCGTCAATTCGCGGTTGCTTATTTACGAAACGAGCAGGATATTGATTTAAAAACTTTTGGCGTTCAATTTGATTGTTACTACTTGGAGTCATCTCTTTATACCGACGGGAGCGTCGGACAAATTGTGGGTGACTTACAAAGCATTGGTAAGACCTATGAGTCTGAGGGCGCATTGTGGTTAAAGACGACAGATGATGGCGATGATAAAGATCGTGTCATGCGCAAGTCCGACGGCAGTTTTACTTACTTCGTGCCTGATGTTGCGTATCACACCAGTAAGTGGAATCGTGGTTTTCATAAAGTGATTAACGTACAGGGCAGTGATCACCATGGCACCATAGCCCGTGTCCGTTCAGGCTTACAGGGTGTGGCTCAAAAGCGTGGCTGGGATATTCCAAAGACTTACCCAGATTATGTTGTGCATAAGATGGTGACTGTGATGCGTCATGGTGAAGAGGTCAAGATTTCTAAACGTGCAGGCTCTTATGTGACTGTGCGTGATTTGGTGGAGTGGTCTGGTGGCGTTACTCCAGAGATGACTCCGGCGGAAAGAGAATTAGCATTACAACGTGGACGTGATGCGGTACGTTTTTTCTTGATCTCACGTAAGGCAGACACTGAGTTTGTTTTTGATATTGATTTAGCCCTGAAGCAAAATGATGAGAACCCAGTGTTTTATGTTCAGTATGCCCATGCGCGCATCAATTCCATCTTGCAGCAGTGGGGTGGTCAAATTTCTGATTTAGCCTCTGCTGACCTCTCTTTATTACAAAGCAAGGCCTCAGATCATTTGTTACGCCGTTTGGCTGAGTATCCCGAGCTGCTGACAGATGCTGCCGCTGAACTAGCGCCCCATGCGCTAGCTTTCTACTTACGGGACTTGGCTGGGGATTTCCATACCTTCTACAATGCTGATCGTGTGCTGGTAGACGATCAAAACCTCAAAGTAGCCCGTTTGGCACTACTATTGGCAACTCGCCAAGTACTGCAAAATGGTTTAAAAGTATTAGGGGTATCTGCACCCTCTAAGATGT
>CANBSM010000067.1 GCA_947372155.1 Burkholderiaceae bacterium | reverse complement strand
TGAATAGACCCCTAAAACCCCGTCCTTGTGGCGGGTTTTTTTGACTTGCTTGAAGTGGGTGATGTAGATACAATGTAGACACATTTAGGGGGATTCATATGCAAACAATTATTAAAAAGTGGGGTAACAGTCCAGCTTTGCGTTTAAATGCTGCGGTGATGAAGTCTGCCCAATTGAATATTGATCAACTTGTTTCTGTAAAAGTGCAAAAGGGTCGAATTGTCATTGAGCCAATGGCGAAACAAGAATATCCACTGGATGAGCTATTGTCCGGAATTACCGCTAAGAATTTGCATGGTGAGGTCGACTTTGGCGGGCCCGTTGGCAAAGAGCTTCTCTAATGGTTAGGGCTTATGTGCCAGAGGCTGGTGATGTGGTCTGGCTGGAGTTTGACCCTCAGGCGGGAAGAGAGCAGGCTGGTCGTCGACCCGCTGTTGTATTGACCCCAGAGGGTTACAACAAAAAAACAAATTTATTGGTTTGCTGCCCATTAACAACTCAGATTAAAGGTTACCCCTTTGAGGTGTTGGTTGAGATCGATGGGGTGCAATCTGCTATCTTGTCTGACCAAGTTAAGTCTCTGGATTGGAAAGTAAGAAAAGCAAAGTATAAAAATACGGTGAATCCTGAGGCTCTCACTGAAGTAAGGGCTAAGGTGAAGTCTTTGCTCTGTATCGGTTAGGCAGTAAGTATCCAATGTTAGAGCGGAATTTATGTCGTTACGTGAAGACCTTAACTGCGGAGAATGGTTATTCCAACGAAGAGCAGGCTCAATTCTTGACGCGATTGGAGCGCGCGTGCATAGATAATCCAGAGCTACCACCCACCTTTGTGGCTAACTGTCTTCTGTCGCTTTCTGAGTCTAAATTAGACGAATTGCTTCCTTTTGAGTCTTGTGACAAGGGAATTTAACGGCAACCCCTATTTCTAATGCCAGTTAGAATAAACCCTCTATGGCCAGTTCCAAACCCTCCGTAAATACCATCGCGAAAGCTGAACTTCCTGTCCTCATTATTGGGGCTGGATTAGCTGGATTGACCGTTGCCCTCCATATGGCTGAATCTCAGCCGGTGATTTTGATGGCAAAACGAGGTTTAGGAGAGGCTGCAACTGCTTGGGCTCAAGGCGGCATTGTTGGGGTCGTAGATAAAGAACACGACAGCATCGATTCCCATGTGGCTGATACTTTGGATGCGGGTGCAGGGCTTGTAGTGGAATCCACTGCACGCTATATCGCCGAAGAGAGTGCCGAGGCAATTCGTTGGTTGGTAGAGCAGGGTGTTCCATTTACAGAAGATAAATCTGGCCCTATGGGCTTGCACTTAACACGTGAAGGCGGACACAGTCATCGTCGTATTGCTCATGCAGCAGATGCTACTGGCAAAGCCATTCATGAAGTACTTCTAGATAAAGCTAAAGCCCATAAAAATATTCAGATCTTGGAGCATTGGATTGCCCTTGATCTCATCACTAATCGTCAGTTAGATGTAAAGACACAACGTAGCAAGCCCAATCGTTGTTATGGTGTATATGCACTCGATATTAAAAACAATCGTGTAGAAACTATCGAAGCAAAGTCAGTGGTATTGGCCACAGGCGGCGTTGGTAAGGTTTACAGATACACCAGCAATCCTGATACCGCTACAGGCGATGGTATTGCGATGGCCTGGCGTGCAGGTTGCCGCGTAGGCAATATGGAATTTATACAGTTTCATCCGACATGCTTGTATCACCCGAGCGATCGCACTTTCCTGATCACTGAAGCTATGCGTGGTGAGGGTGGTCTGCTCAAGCTTCCTGATGGCACGCGCTTCATGCCTGAGCATGACGAACGTCATGAGCTAGCACCACGCGATATTGTTGCTAGAGCCATTGACTTCGAAATGAAGAAGCATGGCTTAGATTATGTTCATCTTGACGCCACGCATTTAGGCGAAGCATTTATTAAAGAGCATTTTCCGATGATTTATGCGCGTTGCTTAAGTCTTGGTCTAGACATTACTAAAGAACCTATCCCTGTTGTGCCTGCTGCGCATTACACCTGTGGTGGTGTGGTGACCGATCTCAAAGGACGTACCGATTTACCAGGCCTGTACGCAGTCGGTGAAGCCACTTATACCGGTCTTCATGGCGCCAATCGTTTGGCAAGCAATTCCTTGTTGGAATGTGTGGTGATCGGCAAGGCGGCCGCAGAAGATATTTCATCTTTGAAAACTCCAGTGATGCCTGCTCTCCCTTTATGGGACGAGAGCCAAGTTGAAGATGCAGATGAGCAAGTTGTGATTGCCCATAATTGGGATGAACTACGTTCTCTCATGTGGAACTACGTAGGTATCGTTAGAACTAACCGCAGGTTAGAGCGTGCACTGCATCGCATTAAGCTCTTGCGATACGAAGTGCAAGAGTATTACGCTAACTTTAAGGTCACGCGTGATCTAATTGAGCTGCGTAATTTATTGGAATGTGCTGAGCTCATCGTGCGCTCAGCTTTAATGCGTAGGGAAAGCCGTGGACTGCATTACAGTCGCGACTATCCGGGTACTTGGGCGGTTTCTTATCCAACCATCTTGACTCCTCAAGCCGAGGGCTCTGAGGGCGACTCAGCCTCTTAAGGCCATTAAGGGTCAGACCCTGTTTTAGTGTTAAGCTAAGTCCATCTGATCAGGAAATTTATGGCAAGCTTTAAAGAAGAGGTCTACGAACACATCTCTGCAATTTATCAAACGGCAGCTGATGAAATCAAGAATTGGTTTAGCGTTCTTAGAGAAGTCTGGCCACTGGTATTCCTATTAATTCTTGCACTAGCCACTCTTATTTGGTTTGCCAAACCTGCGCCACCGAATAAAGTAATGATGGCAACCGGCACCGGGGGCTCATACAAAGTACTAGGTGAAAAATATCAGCACTATTTTAAGAGAAGAGGTATTCATCTTGAATTAGTGGAGACACATGGATCTAAAGAAAATCTGCAGCATTTAATAGATCGTCAGGATCCAATACAAGCCGCTTTCGTACAGGGCGGTATGATCGCTTCAGACAATCTGTCTGGAGTTGAATCGCTTGGTAGCGTTGACTATGAGCCAGTTTGGATGTTTTATCGCAAGAACGCATTTAATGAAAGCATTCATGTTTCCGATCGAGATATTGCCAAGCTGAGAATCAATATTGGCGCAGTAGGAAGTGGCACGCGCACACAGGCCCTTAATATATTTAAGTTAAATGGTTTAAATGGCGATGCCCCTAACTTACTAGGTCTTGGTAATGCTGAGGGTGTTCAGGCGCTAGAGCGTGGCGAAATTGATGCAGTCATTTTGGTAGATGGTTTTGAGTCGCCAAATGTTCAGAGGCTCATCATAAATCCCAATATTCAGTTGACCTCCTTCCAGCGAGCCGATGCTTATACCCGTCTAATGCCTTATTTTGAAGAGGTTAGTATTCCCATGGGAGGATTTAACTTGGGAAAGAATATTCCAGACCACCCAATTCAATTAATTTCGACCACAACCAATCTCTTAATTGATAATCGACTGCACCCAGCGATCCAGGTCTTATTTTTGGAGGCCGCACGAGAAATTAACGGCTCTAAATCTTATTTCTCTAAATCTGGTCAATTCCCGGCTTATATGAATACTGAAGCACCATTGAGTGATGAGGCAAAGTTCTTTTACGAAAAAGGCACTCCAACTTTGATGAAGTACCTGCCGTTCTGGTTAGCAGAGTTCTTGGAGCGCATGTTCTTCCTCATGCTTCCTTTTGCGGCTTTTGCTTACCCAGTCATTAAATCAATTCCAACCTATAGAACCAATCTTGCTAAGAAGCAAATTAACTCAATCTATAAAGAGCTGGATAAGTTTGAAAAAAATACAATCGCAAACTTTGATCCAAATCGTAGGGGTGAGTATATCGAGGTGCTCAATGAGATGGAGCGCAGAGTATTGAGTTCAAAAGCGTCCAAGTTTGCTACCGCTGATTGCTACAGCCTTAGAAGCAGTATTGAATTTATTCGTAATGCACTTGAGAAGCAGGTTATTTATAAGGGTAGGGAAGGCTAGTTGGGTGTGATTAACCTAATATCCTCATTGAGAAATCAACAGCATTTACATCCTTGGTTAACTTGCCAAGGGAGATGCGATCAACGCCGGTGCTCGCAATAGCGCGCATTTGATCTAGGTTGATGCCACCAGAAGCTTCGAGTAAAGCACGTCCAGCAGTAATGGCCACAGCTTGCTTCATTTGATCGGTATTAAAGTTATCGATCAGGATACTCGTGGCGCCAGCAGCTAAGGCTTCTTCAAGCTCAGCAAAGTTTTCTACTTCAATCTGAATATCCACCCCAGAATTGAGTGCTTGAGCGTTTTTCAAAGCTGCAGTCACGCTGCCAGCAGCAGCAATATGATTTTCTTTGATTAGGATGCCGTGCCAGAGCGCTAAACGTTGATTTTTACCGCCACCCACTAACACTGCATACTTTTGAGCCTGACGTAATCCTGGGACAGTCTTGCGCGTATCCAGCACTGCGCAACCTTTAGGGTTAGGGCTGGCGCCGGCAATCGCATCAACGTGCTGTCGCGTAATGCTAGCTGTCCAGGAAAGTGTTTGTAAGAAGTTAATACAAGTGCGTTCAGCAGAGAGAAGTGCACGTGAGTCTGCCAAGATATCGCAAACCTTGGTATCTGGCTTCATGAGTTCGCCCTCCGGGTAATACCAAGTCACTTTTGCATCAGGGTCGAGTTTCTTGAGTGTGCCTTCAAACCAATCCACGCCGCAAAGTACTGCTTCTTGGCGAACAATGAGTTGCGCTTTTACTGGCTTGCTGGGAACCAGTTTGGCAGTCCAGTCACCAGTGCCAATATCTTCCATTAATGCATCTGCAATATTGCGTTG
>CANBSM010000066.1 GCA_947372155.1 Burkholderiaceae bacterium | reverse complement strand
TGGTGGGTCGGGCGAGATTCGAACTCGCGACCAACGGATTAAAAGTCCGCTGCTCTACCGACTGAGCTACCGACCCAGTTAAGCCATAAATTATAGCAAGAAGTTTGTAGGTCTTCCTCAGGTCTGCTGAGTTCGCCTCTAAGCCCTTGTACTTACAAGTTCCTAGGAGTTGACCCGTCTGGCAACTGGCGGATTTTTAGAAAAATAGTCCTTAATTCCCTTCAAAATAGCCTCTGCAATCCGGTCCTGGTAGCCATCATCGTTTAATCGGGCTTCCTCTTGTGGGTTGCTGATAAAAGCCGTCTCAACGAGTATTGAGGGGATGTCAGGAGCCTTTAAAACGGCAAAGCTGGCTTGCTCTACTTTCCCTTTGTGAAGGGGTGCAAATCCACCAATTTGTCTCAGGATAGAGTTGCCAACCTGTAAGGAGTCTTTAATCTGGGCCGTGGTCGACATATCTAATAGCAAGTTAGCAACCTGCCTGTCTTGAGTCTTGATATTGATACCGCCAATCAGATCGGAAGCATTTTCTTTATTGGCCATCCATCTGGCAGCAGTACTACTGGCTCCCATTTGAGATAGCGCAAATACAGATGCCCCTTTGGCATTTCTTTCAATGAAGGCATCCGCATGGATTGATACAAATAAATCGGCTTCAACACGTCGTGCTTTTTGCACCCTAACATGCAGTGGTACAAAGTAATCGCCATCTCTAGTTAAGAAGGGGCGCATATACGCTTCGCCTTCAATCTTGTCTTTGAGTCGCTTGGCAATTGCAAGAACTACGTTCTTTTCTCGTGAGCCTGCTGCACCGATAGCGCCGGGATCTTCGCCACCATGACCAGGATCAATCGCAATGGTGATGAGGCGCTTGTATTTAGCGGGTGCGGGCAACTCTTTAATCTCTGGAATAGCTTGAGCTACTGGGGCTGCTGGAACTTTGGCAAGCTCTTTTTCTTTCTTGACCGCGAACTGTGCAATGAGGTCGACTTCTTCATTGGATTTCTCAAGCGCACTTTCTTTCTTAGCGCTACTTTTCACTAAAGCCATCAGTGGATCTGGTGGCGTAGTAGGGTAGAGATCAAATACCATACGGTAGTTGTACTCACCAATAGGATCTAGCGTAAAGAGTTGCGGCTTAATCGGTTCTTTTAAGTCAAACACCAAACGCACAACGCCCGGCTGAAACTGCCCCACGCGAACTTGTGAGATATACGGATCGTTTGGTTTTACTTTAGCTACTAAATCTTTAAGGGTGGGATTGAGCTCCAATCCCTGTACATCAACAACCAAGCGATCGGGGTTGGTCAGAATCTGCTGCGTAATTGGTAGCGGTGTATCGGATTCCAAGGTAACACGGGTGTAGTCCTCAGAAGGCCAGACGCGCACACCTAAAATCTTGGCACCCCAGGCAATATCAAACTCTGTCAGCAATAGGACAAAACTCAAGAACTTTGCTGAAGTCTTGAGAGCCCGTCTTTTCGAGAGGTTAATCTTTTTGGAGCTCATTGCCGATTGGATTGGAGGTCCTCTAATGCACTAACGCCCTGATTAGATAAGGCAATGATTTTGATGCTGCGTTCATTCTCGTCTGCACCTGCAACTAACTGAATCTGAATATCAAAATTTGGTAAAGTGCCTTCGGCTTTTTCGGGCCATTCAATTAGGCAAATTCCAGGCACGTCAAAATGTTCTGAAAATCCTGCTTCTTGCCACTCCAGTGGATCACGCATACGATACAAATCAAAGTGGTGGATAGTAATTGCCTGCTCTATTAATTGCAGCGGGTAAGGTTCGCACAAAGTGTAAGTTGGACTCTTTACCTTGCCATCATGGCCAAGCGCCTGAATGAGATATCTTGCAAAGGTTGTTTTGCCAGCACCAAGATCACCCTCTAAAGAGATATTTAAGTGGGAACCTGGCTGCTTGGTTAGGAGGCGCTCAAAACCGGCTGCCAGCCGCTTAGCAAGAGAGGCAGTGTCGGCTTCCTGCCTACAATAGAGATCTATTGCAGTGAGGGAGATTGCTGTATTTGCCTGTGTTTGAGCCATTCCCCTAGTTTATTCAATTATTGCGCTACATTCTGTATTCCATATGTCTTTATCTGCTAACCCTCAGTCTTTAGATGAGTCCAATCTGCGCGATTGGCTAGGGGAGCAGGCTGTCTCCTTGGGGTTTGATGGCTTACGGATTACCGACACGCATTTAGGGCCTGCAACAGAACGTTTGCAGGAATGGCTGGCTGAGGGACGTCATGGCCAGATGGAGTATATGCAGCGCCATGCTGAACTGCGATCCAATCCTGAGCTCTTAGTGCCCGGTACCGTACGCGTCATTTGTGTGTCCATGAACTACCTTCCACCCGAAACCGATTTCGATATTGAGTGGCAAAGACTGGAGGATCCTATGCAAGCAGTAGTCTCCATGTATGCCAGGGGGCGTGATTATCACAAGGTCCTGCGTAATCGCTTGCAAGAATTTGCCCGGCTCATCGAAGAGCGCATTGGGAAGTTAGGCTATCGTGTATTCACTGATTCAGCACCATTAATGGAGGTGGAGTTAGCTCGCAAAGCGGGCTTAGGTTGGCGTGGCAAGCACACACTGTTACTGAATCGAGAATCTGGCTCGACATTTTTCTTGGGTGAGATCTTGGTGGATGTGCCGATCCCAATAGATCAAGAGATTGAAGAGCATTGCGGCACCTGCACATCCTGTATTGATATTTGTCCTACACAAGCCATTACTGCGCCATATCAATTGGATGCACGTAGATGCATCTCCTATCTCACGATTGAAAATCCGCAAGCTATACCAGTTGAATTTAGAGCGGCCATGGGCAATCGCATCTATGGTTGTGATGATTGCCAACTGATTTGCCCTTGGAATAAATTTGCCAAACGCACGCAGTTACCAGATTTTGCAAGACGTCATGGCCTGGGGCAGGCAAGCCTTTTGCATCTCTGGTCTTGGACTGAAGCAGAGTTTGAGCAACGCCATGAAGGTAGTGCCATTCGCAGAATTGGGTATAGTCGCTGGCGCCGCAATCTAGCTGTAGCGATGGGTAATGCACTAGCAAGTAATCAGGTAGTTGATAACGATAAGTTAGCGATACGCGCAGCCTTAAGTGATGCACTTGCGGGTGCTGACGCTTTGGTGGCTGAGCATATTGAATGGGCTCTAAAGGCTTACAATTAAATCATGTCATCCGCAGACCAGCCCTATATTGATCCTAGCGAAATTGCCCTAGCAGAGGCTGCAGCAGAACGCTTTAAAAATCCAAGCGATGCTTTTTGGTCAGGCATTCGGGATGCGGCAGGTGCTCCTGCAATGGTGCTCTTTGCTGGTATGGTGGGCTTTGGAGCAATGGGTAAAACTAATGGCTTTGATGTTTGGTTTACGACCTTCACTTCTTTCTTTATGTTTGCATTACCAGGGCAGGTTGTCCTGCTCGAGATGGCCATCACCGGCTCATCTGTTGTAGCTATTGCCTTAGCGGTCACGCTGACATCCACTCGCTTCATTACGATGACGGTGACACTCTTTCCACAGTTCCATCAAAGAGATCGCAATCGTAGTCTTTACGCTTCAGTGCACTTATTGGCGATGACTGCTTGGGCCATCTCGATGCGCGAGTTTCATGCGATTGAGGTAAGGCATCGCCTCAGCTATTTTGTTGGTTTGGGATTGCTGTGCTGGTTGATCTCCATTCCAGGGACCATTTTGGGTTTTTATTTGGCTGGCATGGTACCTCCCGCCGTAACTCTAGGCTTGGTCTTTATTAACCCCTTATTTTTCTTGCTGACATTTACTGAAGTGAAGCCTTGGATTAACCGTATCGCGCTTCTATTGGGCTGCATTTTTGGCCCCATCTTCTTTGTGATTGATCGTGACACTAGTTTGTTAACCGCAGGATTAGTCTCCGGCACAATTGCTTACTTTATTGATCGTAAGTTCTTGCGTAAGAAAGCTGGGTTAGCTGGGTGAGTAGCGCTATGGATAGCATGGCTAACGCACTCTCTGGATGGGGTTTGTGGATCGCCTTAGTGGGCGCCTGCCTTGGCACTTACTTCTGTCGTGCGATTGGCGTATTGCTATCGCAAAGTATTAACCAAGATAGTGAGATCTTCCGCTGGTTGGCTGCTGTGACCTATGCAATGGTTGCTGCTTTAACGGTGCGCTTGATTGTGATGCCGCTCGGCCTCATGGCAACCGTGCCTTTGTGGATCCGAGCGTTGATTTGTGCCTTAGCTATCGGCGTGATGATTTCTAAACCGACCAAGCGTTTGGTTCCTGCATTACTTATGGGAACCTTATTGATGGTGGGTTACGGCGTAATTCGTTAAATAAAAATACGCCGCCCGTCTTCTTTGCACTTATAGATGCGCTGCCAATATTCTGGCGATATGTACCGCTTCACGTTGCGTGCCATCGGCAATTTGATGACGACAGCTCGTACCATCAGCTACCACCCAACTATTGGGCGACTTCCGAATGCTTGGCAATAGGTTGGCTTCAGCCATTTGCTTGGATACTTCAATGTGTTCGGCTTCGTAGCCAAAGCTGCCCGCCATACCGCAGCAAGACGATTCAATCAGCTTAGGCTCGGCATTTGGAATGAGTTTGAGTAACTCCATGGCAGGAGTGACTGCTGCAAATGACTTTTGATGGCAGTGACCATGAAAGAGTACCGACTTATCAGCCGCTTTGAGATTGAGCTTTAGATTGCCAGCTCTCACTTCACTTGCCAAAAACTCTTCTAGCAGCTGCGCTTGTTTAGAAGCGCTTATTGCTTTATCGCCAAAGCCCATGACTAACGCTTCATCTTTTAAGGTAAAGAGGCAAGAGGGCTCTAAACCAATGATCGGAATGCTCTTGTCGGCATAAGGTGCCAGGTGATCAACCAACTCGCCTAAAGTTTCCTTAGCTTTATCCACCATGCCAGCTGCAAGATAGGTTCTACCACAGCAAAACTCTTTAGAGCAGCCGTTTTGATTGTTATTGGCTTGCTTTGTTTGACTCTTGTGCGGAATATGCACGCGATAGCCCGCAGCATTCAGTACTTTCAATGCAGCCTGTAGATTTTCATCTTCGAAGTAGGCGTTAAAGGTATCGGCCAGTAGAACAACGCCTTTACCATCACTACTGCTAGACAGTTGCTCTGGGGTGTATTGATAAGTACTCGCCACTTTCTGGTTCCAGAAAGTCTTGCTCTTCCATATCGGTAAGCTTCTTTGTGCAGAAATTCCCATGACCCACTCTTGTAGTGTTGCAATGGGTTTAATGTGATTGCGTAAGTTGAGTAAGGCCGGCAGGAATGGAGTGGCACTAATCATG
>CANBSM010000065.1 GCA_947372155.1 Burkholderiaceae bacterium | reverse complement strand
CGACAAATCGAAAGGAGGTCTCTCTTGCAGACTGAACACACTGGCTTAAAGCGCCATCTCAAAGTACGACACATTCGTTTGATGGCCTTGGGCTCAACGATTGGCGTGGGATTATTTCTGGGGTCAGCAAGTGCAATTCAAATAGCAGGCCCATCCATTCTTCTGGGTTATTTGCTGGCAGGCATTGTTGCCTTCATTGTTCTGCGGACACTTGGTGAGATGGCGGTGCATGAACCTGTAGCCGGTTCTTTCGCAGCCTACGCCAATACCTATGTTGGTCCACTAGCAGGGTACATGGTGGGCTGGGGGTATTGGACTTATTGGATCGTGGTTGGAATCGCTGAAGTCACGGCGGTTGGCATCTATATGGGTATTTGGTTTCCGGAGACCCCGCAGTGGATTTGGGCGCTTTCTTCTATTGTGATGATGGGCTTAATCAATCTCATTGCAGTTAAGGTATTTGGTGAATTTGAGTTTTGGTTTGCCTTGATTAAAGTGGTGGCGATTGTTGCGATGATTGCGCTTGGAGGGTCAGTCATCTTGTTTGGTTTTACGAATGATTGGCAGCCCATTGGCCTGAGTAATTTATGGCAACACGGCGGCTTCTTTCCAAATGGCATTAGTGGAATGTTGCTGTCGTTGCAAATGGTCTTGTTTGCTTATGTTGGTATAGAAATGATTGGTCTTTCTGCAGGCGAGGCTGAGAACCCACAAAAAACCATTCCGATGGCCATTGATTCATTGGCTTGGCGCATCCTCATTTTCTATATGGGTGCCATCCTGGTCATTTTGGCAATTTTTCCTTGGAATCAAGTTGGGCAGCAAGGCAGTCCATTCGTAGTGATGTTTGAGAGGCTGGGTTTGCGAGAAGCGGCGGGCTTAATTAACTTTGTCGTGATCACTGCAGCGCTCTCTTCTTGTAATGCTGGCATCTTTAGTGGTGGACGCTTGTTGTACTCCTTATCGTCAAACGGGTACGCCCCCAGATCTTTTTCAAAGCTTTCTAGGTATGGCGTTCCTCATCGTGCGGTGATGGCCACAGTCGGAGTCTGTATGTCAGGTGTAGTACTGAACTACTTTGTACCTGACAAAGCCTTTCAATACATGATGGCTGCAGTGACCTTTATTGGTCTCATGGTCTGGATTGCAATTCTGATTACACAGATCAAATTCCGTCGATCCCTCTCTCAATCCCAAGTGGCCGAGTTACGGTATCGCGCTCCTTGGTGGCCTTATTCCTCATGGTTTGCTCTGGCATTCATTGGTTTAGTAGTGGTATTGATGGGTTTTCATGAGGATGCACGGATCGCGCTCATCGTGGGGCCGTGTTTATTGGGTGTGTATCTCGCAATGTTTTATGTCGTGGGACTACATCGCAAAACAGCAAACCAACGTAACTTTAAATAACAGGAGATGGCAATGATTATTGGTGTACCTCAAGAAATTAAAAATAATGAATTCCGGGTGGGCCTAACGCCGGGTAATGTCAGCGGGCTTTGTAAGCAGGGGCACTCCGTACTCATTCAGCGGGGTGCCGGCGAGCAAATTGGATTGAGTGATGAAGCTTATCGACTTGCTGGAGCTAACTTAATTAATAGTGCAGCAGAAGTGTTTCAAAAGGCAGAGATGATTGTGAAGGTCAAAGAGCCTCAGGCGCAAGAATGCGCTATGTTGCGCGAGGATCAAATTCTGTTTACCTATTTGCACTTAGCCCCAGATCCTAGGCAGACAAAAGCCTTGCTGGAATCAGGCGCTACCTGTATTGCCTATGAAACCGTGACTGCTATGAATGGTGCCCTCCCTCTATTGGCGCCCATGAGCGAGGTAGCGGGCCGCATGTCTATTCAGGCGGCTGCATCGCATTTAGAAAAAACCAATGGTGGCTTGGGTGTGTTGATGGCAGGTGTACCTGGTGTATCACCAGCTAAGATTGTCATTCTGGGCGGCGGCGTCGTGGGTCGTAACGCTTTACAAATGGCGGTCGGCATGGGGGCTGATGTTTGTATCTTTGATCGTGATATTGATCGCTTGCGCCAGATCGATATGTTTTATGGCAATCGAGTGAGAACTTTTTATTCTGACAGCTTATTAATTGAGCAAGAAGTATGTGAAGCTGATGTCGTGATTGGAGCAGTATTGCTACCTGGTGCAGCAGCTCCCAAGCTGGTTACGCAAGCCATGATTAAAAGAATGAAACCAGGCTCAGTCCTAGTGGATGTCGCGATTGATCAAGGCGGTTGCTTTGAAACGTCCAAGCCGACTACGCATGCAGACCCAACCTTCGTGGTGGATGGTGTGATTCATTATTGTGTTGCCAATATGCCCGGAGCAGTTGCTAGAACATCTACCTTTGCCTTAACTAATGCGACTTATCCGTTTGTTGAGGCCTTGGCAAACCGCGGAGTGATGAAAGCGCTCTCAATTGATCATCACTTGCGCAATGGTTTGAGTGTGCACAAAGGCGTGTTGACATCAAAGCCAGTTGCAATGGCTCAGGGCCTAGACTATGCAATGGCCGAGGCGCTTTTGGTGACATAGCAATATATTTTCAAAATGTGTCGGTCTGGTGCTTGCTGGGATTTAAACTATCCCTGACACGCAAAACTTACTGGATCTACATCATTTATGGATTTTTCAGCCTTAACCCTCTCTGCTGGGGTAGTTGCCTTGGCGGAGATGGGGGATAAAACCCAATTACTTTCTTTGATGCTGGCTGCTCGCTATCCTAAGCAAGCATTAGCCATCATTGTGGGCATCTTTATTGCTACGATTGCAAATCATGCTTGCGCCGCCTTGTTGGGTCACTGGCTAACCACCTTGGTATCGCCGGATGTCATGCGTTGGATTTTGGGATTGAGTTTCTTGGGCATTGGTTTGTGGTTATTGGTGCCTGATCACATTGACGATGCTGCTGGCTCTAAGGTCGCTGATAAAGCCATGCAGGTATTTTTGCTCACAGTGGGCTTGTTCTTTTTGGCTGAGATGGGTGATAAGACGCAAATTGCGACCATTGCCTTAGGTGCTCGTTATGAGGATGTAGTTTCCGTAACGGTTGGCACCACATTGGGGATGATGCTGGCAAATGCTCCTGCCGTCTGGATTGGTCAGAAATTCACGAAACGCATGCCAATTAAGTGGGTGCACGCGGTTGCAGCTATCACCTTTATTGCAATTGGCTTGGCTACCCTTATCTGGGCCTGAGATAGAGAACCAACCCGTCTGCCAGCCAAGACTTAAAATAGGCTCATGAAAACTGATCTCCCCCAGAGCTTTCGTAGGCTCGAATACCTACCGCCTGTATACACCTTTGACCAAGTTGAGCTAGACATTGCTCTGGATCCAGCGCGAACCATTGTGAAAAGTCGTATTGAGGTTTTGCCAGGAAAAAGCTTTAAGGCAGGAACTCCCTTGGTTTTGGTTGGGCAAGAGCTCGAGTTTGTTAGTTTGCGCATCAATGGTGAAGCCCATCGTCATTTTGAATTAACACCAGAAACATTGACGATTCATTCACTACCAAATGAAGGCAAAGAAAAGTTTGTTGTAGAAATTATTTGCGTTTGCGTTCCTGAGAAAAATACCACCCTGATGGGCTTGTATGTTTCCAATGGGAACTTTTTCACTCAATGTGAAGCAGAGGGCTTCAGAAAGATTACTTACTTCTTGGATCGCCCTGATGTGATGGCGCGCTATCGCGTGACATTGCGTGCACGCGAAGCAGAGTGCCCGGTGCTCTTATCCAATGGCAACTTACTGACTACAGAAAAGCTACCTAATGGTTGGCATAGCGCAACTTGGGAAGATCCGTTTCCAAAGCCATCCTATTTGTTTGCCTTAGTTGCTGGTAAGTTGGAATGTATTGAAGAGACCATCACCACTAGTAGTGGCGCTAAGAAGTTGCTGCAGATCTGGGTTGAGCCGCATGACCTCAAGAAGACTCGACATGCCATGGACTCCCTCATTGCCTCTATTCGTTGGGATGAAAAGCGTTTTGGGTTGGAGTTGGATTTAGAGCGCTTCATGATTGTGGCGGTAAGCGATTTCAACATGGGTGCAATGGAGAATAAAGGGTTGAATATTTTCAATACTAAGTTTGTTCTTGCTCAGCCAGAAACTGCAACAGATGCAGACTTCGCCAATATTGAAAGCGTCGTTGCTCATGAATACTTCCATAATTGGACAGGTAACCGTGTTACTTGCCAGGATTGGTTCCAGCTGTCCCTGAAAGAGGGTTTGACTGTATTTAGAGATCAAGAGTTTTCTGCTGATCAAATGGGTAGTGAATCCGGTAGGGCGGTGAAGCGAATTGAAGATGTTCGATTGCTCCGTCAATTGCAGTTTCCTGAAGATGCAGGTCCGATGGCGCATCCGATTCGCCCGGATGAGTATCAAGAAATCAATAACTTCTATACCGTCACTGTCTATGAGAAAGGTTCTGAAGTCGTCAGGATGTACCAAACCCTCTTAGGTAAAGAAGGTTTCCGCAAGGGCATGGATTTGTATTTCAAACGCCATGATGGTCAGGCGGTTACCTGCGATGATTTCTTGGTTGCGATGGCAGATGCCAATGGCAAGGATCTGACACAGTTTAAGAATTGGTATAGCCAGGCAGGCACCCCAAGGGTTAAGGTACAAGAGCATTATGACGCCACAAAAAAACAGTACCAACTGACGTTGACGCAAAGTTGCGCGCCTAGTCCAGGCCAGCCTGAGAAGAAGCCTTTCCATATTCCATTGAAGATGCGCTTAATTACCAAGGCGAATGATCAAGTCGAACAGTTATTGGAGTTGACGCAAGAGAGTCAAACTTGGACTTTTGACAATATCGAAGAACGTCCAGTTCTCTCGATTAATCGCAACTTCTCAGCGCCGATTAATTTGGATTTTGAGCAATCCGAGGCAGATCTATTAACGCTTTTCTCGAGCGATGATGATGCATTTAATCGTTGGGAGGCTGGTCAGAAGCTTGCCATGCAAATGATTTTAAATAATCGCTTGCCCGATGAAAAACTGATTGAGGCGTATCGCAATATCTTATTGGATCCCGATTTAGATCCAGCCTTCAAGGATCTGGCTTTAACATTGCCCGCAGAGTCTTATTTGTATGAGCAATGCACGAGCGTTGATCCTCAGAAGATATTTGCTGCTAGACGTGCTTTCCGCAGAGAGATTGCCAAGCAGTTGCAGCTCGAGTGGGCTGCTTTGTATCAACAAATGCAAACGCCTGGACCATTTAAGTCTGATGGGGTGGCTGCTGGTAAGCGTGCCCTGAAAAATCTAGCAATGAGCATGTTGCTTGAGGCAGCACCAGCAGTGTGGGGCCCAATGGCGGCTAATCAATATCAGATTGCTGACAATATGACTGATCGCTATGCAGCCTTATCTGCATTGGTGGCGCATGGTGCAAAACAAGCTAAAGATTGCTTAATTGATTTTTACAATCGATATGCTAACGATGCCTTGGTCATCGACAAGTGGTTTGGCTTGCAATCCAGCCGTCCTCCTGTTGATGGTCTTGACTCTACGCTCACTGAGGTGAAGAAACTCCGTGAGCATCCTGCATTTAAGTTAAATAATCCAAACCGAGTTCGCAGCGTGATTCATTCATTCTGCGCTAACAATCCAGCTAGCTTTCATCAGGCGGATGGCAGTGGTTATGAGTTCTGGGCGGATAGTGTATTAGCTCTTGATCCCATCAATCCCCAGGTAGCGGCTCGCCTTGCAAGAGCGCTGGACCGCTGGCGTTTATTTGCCCAACCCTATCAAGATCACATGAAAGCAGCTCTAGAGCGTGTTTCTGC
>CANBSM010000064.1 GCA_947372155.1 Burkholderiaceae bacterium | reverse complement strand
CATTCCCTATCCACTGGGGATGCAGACTCTGACTCCCCTTGCATTGGTGTTTGCACTACGCTGTACGATGAGATCTGCCAAGGTTGTGGTCGCACTTTAGGTGAAGTGAGTAATTGGGTATTCTTTTCTCAAGAAGAAAAAGATTCCGTGTGGAAACGTATTCGTGCAGAAGGTACTGCAACGCGCTTTCAGAGACAGGCAAAAGAAAATAAGCCCACTTAAGGGCTTATTTTTTATTACTAGGGTTACAACTGGGCCTTAATCAACCAGCCAACTCTTGGCTGCGTAGGTACTCTTCGTAGGTTCCGGAGTAATCCACCACCGTACCATCCATCTTCACTTCCAAGATGCGGTTGGCCAATGCGGAAACGAACTCGCGGTCATGGGAAACGAAAATCAAAGTGCCATCATATTTCTCAAGCGCAATTTGCAAACTCTCAATCGACTCCATGTCCATGTGGTTAGTTGGCTCATCCATTGCCAGGACGTTGTATTTTTGGAGCATGAGTTTGCCCCAGATCATGCGACCCTTTTCACCACCAGATAGAACTTTGACAGACTTGCCAATATCATCACCAGAGAACAATAGACGACCTAATGTGCCACGGATGACTTGGTCATCGTCACCGGTATTGCGCCACCAATTCATCCAGTCCATGAGCAATTCGTCTTTAGCGAACATCTCGGTGTTGTCTTGAGGCATTACGCCGACGTTAGCATTCTCAGCCCATTTCACATCACCACTATCTGCAGCAATGCCGTCAAAGCGCTTGCTCAAAATGGTTTTTAGCAGCGTGGTCTTACCAGCGCCGTTTTGACCGATGATCGCAATCTTTTCACCAGCACGAACACCTAATTTGAAATTCTTGAAGATAACGCGATCATATGCTTTAGTAAGTGCGTTGCACTCAACCGCCATATTGTGTAATTTTTTCTCAGTATCAAAACGAATAAATGGGTTCTGACGTGATGAAGGCTTTACTTCAACAATTTCAATTTTCTCTAACTGTCTTTGGCGTGAAGTCGCTTGACGTGCTTTAGAAGCATTTGCAGAGAAGCGGGCCACGAAGGCTGCTAATTCAGCAATTTTTTCTTTAGCCTTAACGTTGTTACTCAGCTGTTGTGTTCTTGCCTGCACGGATGCCAGCATGTAAGAGTCGTAATTGCCTGGGTAGACCTTCAGTGTTCCATAGTCCATGTCGGCCATATGCGTACAGACTTCATTGAGGAAGTGACGGTCATGGGAAATGATGACGATGGTGCTCTTAATTTGATTGAGGATGTCTTCAAGCCAATGAATAGAGTGAATATCTAAGTTATTCGTTGGCTCATCGAGCAACAACACATCTGGATCGGAGAACAATGCTTGCGCAAGTAATACACGCAACTTCCAGCCTGGAGCAACGTTGCTCATCGGACCATTGTGTTGGTCAATAGGAATACCAATACCCAACAACAACTCCCCTGCTTTTGCTTCTGCGGTGTAGCCACCGTATTCGGCATACTTACCCTCAAGCTCAGCAGCCTTCATGTAATCTTCATCAGTAGCATCTGGATTGGCGTAGATAGCATCACGCTCAGCAGCAGCCTTCCACATCTCTTCGTGACCCATCATCACAACGTCGAGTACTCGCACATCCTCGTAAGCAAATTGATCCTGGCGCAATTTACCCAAACGAATGCCAGGGTCCAAACTCACATTACCGCTTGTTGGCTCTAGCTCGCCACCCAAAATTTTCATGAAGGTGGATTTACCGCAACCGTTTGCGCCAATCAGGCCATAGCGATTACCGCCGCCAAATTTCACGGAAATGTTTTCAAACAGAGGCTTTGCCCCAAACTGCATGGTGATATTAGATGCTGACAGCACGGATGTTTTCTAGCTTTCTGAAATTCAATTGGATAGTTACCCCCGACTTTGGAGGCAAGACCGTTATTTTAACGGCTTAGAGGTCTTTGTTGGCAGGAAGCCCGTGTTCTTGCTTAGACTTTGACCCTAAATGGGGTGAAATTCGTATGAATATCATAGAAATCCTCGTTTTCCTTGCGCTTAAGGAAGCTTACAACCCAATAGGTCATCGGGGTAGCCAAGATTTCCCAGGAGGTCTTTAGGACATACTGCGCCAGCGCCACCTGAATAACCTCATGGGTTGGCCAAATGCCATAAAAGGCCAACATGTAGAAGAATGAGGAATCAACCATCTCCCCTACTGCAGTTGAACCAATTGTGCGCATCCATAAAAAACGCCCCTGAGACCAGACTTTCATTTTGGCCAAAACATAACTATTCACCAGACTCCCGCACCAAAAGGAGAACATCGAAGCCAAGGCGATTCGCCAAGAGTTTCCAAAGACAGTCTCTAGTCCCTGCTGATAATTAGACATGTAAGTGCCTGGCGCCACCGGCAAAGCTATCACTATCTGCGCCATGATTGCCGCAAATGCAAGCGCTGCAAATCCAGTCCAAACCGCTCTCCGGTCATAGGCATATCCATAGACCTCAGTCAGAATATCGCCGAAGAAATAGGAAATGGGGAAGAACAAAATGCCGGCACCAAAAGGCACGGACCCAAAGTAAGGCAAATCAACCACAGCTGCTTTACCGGCACCAATAAAGTTTGAACAGAGCAAGACCACCACAAAGGCAGCCAAAATCAGGTCGTAATAGCGGTGGCGAGGTCTAGGCGAGTCCATAAGTCCAGAAAAATGGATAATAGAAACAAGAATATCTGCATTCCTGAAAATTCGCAGGAAGCAGCTAAAAATCAAGACAAAATGAAATATAGGATGCCAAAGCAATGAGTAAAAGTAAGGCCAGCTTTAACTGGGCGGACCCCCTTCTTCTAGACACCCAGCTAACCGAAGAGGAGCGCATGATTCGTGATGCTGCTGCTGAATACGCTCAAGGGCGCCTGATGCCCCGCATTCACGATGCTTATCGCAATGAAACAACTGACCCAGCCATTTTCCGCGAAATGGGTGAGCTTGGTCTCTTAGGCATCACGATCCCCGAGCAGTACGGCGGAGCCAATTTGAACTATGTTTCCTATGGATTAATTGCGCGCGAGATTGAACGCGTAGATTCTGGCTATCGCTCCATGATGAGCGTTCAGTCTTCTTTAGTCATGGTTCCTATTAATGAATTTGGTAGCGAAGCGCAAAAACAAAAGTACCTCCCTAAATTAGCCAGTGGCGAATGGATTGGTTGCTTTGGTTTAACGGAGCCAAACTATGGTTCTGATGCAGGCGGCATGATTACGCGCGCTAAGAAAGTGCCCGGCGGTTTTTCATTAACGGGTTCGAAGATGTGGATTTCCAACTCTCCGATTGCTGATGTATTTGTAGTGTGGGCTAAAAATGATGAGGGCATCATTCGTGGTTACATTCTAGAAAAGGGCATGAAGGGTTTAAGTGCTCCAAAAATTAGCGGCAAGATGGGTCTACGTGCCTCTATCACCGGTGAAATCGTTATGGATGAAGTATTCGTACCAGCTGAAAACGAATTCCCTGAAGTTGAGGGCCTGAAAGGTCCCTTCACCTGCTTAAACTCTGCTCGTTACGGCATTGCTTGGGGTGCACTGGGTGCTGCCGAATGGTGTTGGTATGCTGCTCGCCAGTACACCATGGACCGCAAACAGTTTGGTAAGCCACTTGCCGCCAATCAATTGATTCAGAAAAAATTGGCGGATATGCAAACCGAAATTACTCTGGGACTCCAGGGCTGCCTCCGTTTAGGTCGTATGAAAGATGAAGGTATTGCAGCTCCAGAAATTACCTCCATCATGAAACGCAACTCATGTGGCAAGTCTTTGGATATCGCGCGTATGGCACGCGATATGCATGGTGGCAACGGCATCTCTGATGAGTATGGTGTTGTGCGTCACATGCTGAACCTTGAGGTTGTTAATACCTATGAAGGTACTCACGATATTCACGCCTTGATTCTAGGTCGTGCGCAAACCGGTATTCAAGCTTTTAGCTAAGAGCCTGACTTACTGATGATGGCCTTTGCAGCTTTGGCAAAGGCCTCATCACTATCATTCTCCAGCTGTACATAATTCTCAATCTTGTATTGAGGAAAATTACGTACGATCGAAGATTGATATGAAGGATCGTAGTGCTTGACTAATAACTCTTCCACTAACTCCGGAAAATTACCTGCATCAATCGCTTCATTCCATTTGGTGATTTGTACTTTCCCATAATGCGCAGTAAGCAAAGCCAGCTTCTCTTTGAAATTATCGGTATCGGTTAAGAAGTGATGATATTCACGAATCAACCAAGAGACACGAGTCTGCGTACTCGACCTCAATTCAATGCAAGCACCATTACGAATTTTTTCCATTAAAGCATCGGGTATATGCAAGCCGCCGACCTTCTTGCTTTCCGACTCCACAAATACAGGCTTAGCTGGATCGAGCGAACGCAATGCGTTCCAAAGTGCAGTCTCAAAGCCTTTTTGGGATGGCTGCTCGATATTAGGCTCATTACCCAATACGGAACCACGATGCACGGCCAAGCCTTCTAGATCCAGAATCTGAGCACCTAGTGCGCCGATCTCTTGCAGCACTTTTGTTTTGCCACTACCCGTCATTCCGCAGATTACCTGGAATGAAAATTGGGTTGCAGCATGGTCAAGACCATCAATCACGGCTCTTCTGAAGCCTTGATACCCGCCTTCAAGCTGTTTGGCTTTCCAACCAATGCGATTGAGGATGTGGGTAAACGCCCCACTACGCTCCCCACCGCGCCAGCAATAAATTAATGGGCGCCACTCGCGTGGGAATTCCAGAAAATGGTTTTCTAGGTGCGCAGCAATGTTTTTAGAGACCAATGCCGCACCCAGTTTTTTTGCTGCAAAGGGAGACTCTTGTTTGTAGAGTGTGCCAATAATAGCGCGCTCCTCATTATTCAGAACGGGGTAATTCACTGCGCCTGGAATATGGTCAAGGGCAAATTCAGCGGGTGACCTGACATCAATCACTAGATCAAACTGATCTAGCTCAGATAAAAATTGATCAGATTTTAAGATGTGAGGATTAATCGGCTGCACGACGGACTAGCGCAACTGTTGCAAAACATGCTCAGGCCAAGGCGCTGATGTATTCGTAGTGAGGTCTACCCAAACCATGGTTGCACCACCGATAGCAGCCTCCACCTCAGGCGCAGTAGTCAACGCCATGCTGGTGTAGAGATCTAGACTGGTTCTACCAACAGCACCAATCGAAGTCTTCAGGATTAATTCACCTGGATAAGTGAGTTGTTGAAAGAAGTTGCAAAAGCCATTAATCATCAACATAGACTCGCGACCAGGAGCAACGTCATAACCCAAAGAAGTAATCCATTCGCAGCGAGCTTGCTCCATATACCGAAAGTACACAGTATTGTTGACATGCCCATACGCATCCATATCCCCCCAACGAATGGGCATGATCATTTCATGAACCAGTTTTCTCTCTTCAGGGATAGCGATACGCATGAGGGCCAGTAACTTCTTATTTCACTTGCAATGAAAGTTGATAAAGATTTGTAGAGCGAGCGCCTGAGCGACAAAATGCTAACACTGGGCCGGGCATGGTCCTTAATAAACGGGCCATCTCTCTGACTTGATCAACATTAATTGCGCTGGGTATAACCGGCAGATACGCGTAATTTAAGCCCAATTTTTCTGCTTCAGCTTGAATGCTGGCACTGGTTGGTTGATCTGGACCACCCTCGCCATCCGGACGGTTATTAATCACACTCTTATAACCTTGTGCCGCAATTTCAGCCAAATGGCTTGGCTCAATTTGACCGATAGTGCCGAACTGATCGTTATGGCAAGAAATAGGAAGACTCATAGACCCTCTACATTTGATAAATAGCAATAGAGTTGATT
>CANBSM010000063.1 GCA_947372155.1 Burkholderiaceae bacterium | reverse complement strand
GGCGCCAGAAAGAATGTGGGCTCCGATTTCAGAACCCTTTTCCAATACGCACACACTGATTTCTTTTCCTGAGGAGCTGGCTAATTGCTTGGCTTTAATGGCGGCCGACAAACCTGCGGGGCCACCCCCAACGATGACCAGGTCATAGTCCATAGAGTCTCTGGGACCATATTGCTCTACCAACTCTGCAGAATTCATTCAATTTCTCCGAAATTTCTTAAAAATGGGGCATTTAAGCTCTGATAGTTTAGTTCTAACTGACAAAAACCGATTTAGTGCCAAGACCGCCTAGATCAGGGCGTCTTAAGCGTTATGATTGCTTTTTTACCCTTTTTGGCAATATTAGGACAAAAGTTATGAATAAAACTTACCCATCGGCAGTAGATGCCTTGCGGGATATCTTAAAAGACGGACAAAAATTGGCCGTTGGTGGCTTTGGCCTCTGTGGCATTCCCGAGGCCTTGATTCAGGCAGTAAAGGATTTGGGAGCCCAGAACCTCACTGCTATTGCCAATAATGCTGGAGTCGATGGTTTTGGTTTGGGTTTATTACTCAACTCACGTCAAGTGAAAAAAATGGTTGCCTCATATGTGGGTGAGAACAAAGAATTCGAGCGCCAGTATTTAGCTGGCGAGTTGGAGTTGGAATTTACACCGCAAGGAACTTTGGCCGAAAAATTACGAGCTGGCGGTTGCGGTATTCCTGCCTTCTATACCAAAACTGGTGTTGGTACATTGGTTGCTGACGGTAAGGAAGAAAAAACATTTGATGGCGAGAAATACATCATGGAGCGTTCTATTGTTTCAGATATCTCTCTTGTAAAAGCTTGGAAGGCAGATAAATCAGGCAACTTAGTCTATCGCTACACAGCACGTAACTTCAATCCAGTAGTTGCTATGGCTGGCAAGATCACGGTTGCAGAGGTCGAAGAGATTGTTGAGAACGGTCAGCTGCATCCCGACGAAATCCATACGCCTGGAATTTATGTTCATCGCTTGGTGCTGCATAAAACACCAGAGAAGCGCATTGAGCAGCGCACGATGTCTGCAACAGCGTAGTTCCCCGAACAGTAAAGCAATAGAACAGAATATTTAGGAAGATCGAAATGCCTTGGACTAGAGATGAAATGGCAGCGCGTGCTGCTAAAGAATTAAAAGATGGTTACTACGTGAACTTGGGTATTGGTATGCCTACTTTGGTAGCGAACCATGTACCTAAAGATATGGAAGTGTGGCTTCAGTCTGAAAATGGTTTATTGGGTATCGGACCATTTCCAACAGAAGAAACGATTGATGCAGACTTAATCAATGCTGGTAAGCAAACGATTACGACTTTACCTGGTTCATCCATTTTCTCTTCTGCCGATTCATTTGGAATGATTCGTGGCGGCAAAATCAATATTGCGATTTTAGGTGCAATGCAGGTAAGCGAACACGGTGATTTGGCCAACTGGATGATTCCAGGAAAAATGGTCAAGGGCATGGGCGGTGCAATGGATCTGGTTGCGGGCGTAAAGCATGTGGTTGTATTGATGGAGCACGTTGCCAAGAAAAAAGATGGCACTGAAGAGCTCAAAATTTTGCCCAAGTGCACACTGCCCTTAACTGGTGTGGGCGTTATTAGCCAGATCATTACCGATCTTTGTGTTCTTGATATCACCCCCAAGGGTTTGAAGTTGGTTGAGTTGGCTCCAGACGTTACTAAAGAAGAGGTTATTGCCAAAACAGGAGCCCCTGTTGATACAACAGGTTTCTAATCAGCTTTATCAATTAATGGAATAATGGGTTCACCATGTCGGGCTCCCATCATTTCCATTCGAAACCATCTAAACCCCAGAATCAATCTGGGGCAGATCCTTCTCTACATGCCCATAAGAAGGGTGATGCAAGGCATACCCATAGCAAGCAAGCCTCCAATCAAAATCTACTATTAATCGCTCTAGTACTGACCTTAGGCTTTTCAGGGGTTGAGGGTGCCGCAGCTTACTTTGCTAATTCTTTAGCACTTATCTCTGATGCTGGTCACATGGTGACCGATGCGGCAGCTTTAGGTCTAGCTTTATTGGCACAAATTATTTCTCGTCGCCCACCATCTCCGAAGCATTCATTTGGTTTTGGGCGTGCTGAAGCGCTAGCGGCATTTGTTAACAGCATTGCAATGCTGGCTTTAGTTCTATGGATCGTCATTGAGGCGGTCAGTCGTTTTGCAAATCCACATAAAGTTGACGGTTTGACTGTCACGGTTGTGGCTGCAATCGGTCTTTTGATGAACATCGTCGTGGCGTGGGTTTTATCTCGCGATAAGCAAAGCGTAAATACCCGTGCGGCACTAGTTCATGTGATGGGTGATCTATTGGGTTCAGTCGCGGCATTGATTGCCGGTGTCGTGATTCAGCTTACCGGCTGGATGCCAATCGATGCCATTCTCTCTATTTTAGTATCGCTGCTTATTCTTAAATCTACCATCTCGATTCTGCGTGAGTCTTACCACTTCTTGATGGAGGGTGTACCCCTTCATATTGACTACTTACAAGTGGGTAGTGATTTAAAAAATATTCAAGGTGTACTCGCGGTGCATGATCTGCACGTGTGGGAGATGACCCCTAGCTTTCCAGCCTTGATTGGCCATATTGAAATCGCCGAGATGCAGAAGTGGCCAGAAATTATGGCCAGAATCAATGCGATGCTCTTGGATAAGCATGGCATTGATCATGTGACATTACAGCCAGAAGAGGTGGGTGATGATCACGATCATGAACATCATGAAGGTCACGAGATCAACAACGCAGCACAGGCAGCAAATGTATTTCATGATGGAGATACTTTTTATGTGGAGTGCACTAGCGGTGATGAAAAGCACCATATGGCATATCACGCTTGGGGCAATCCCAGAAATAAAGTGTTGCTCTGCGTTCACGGTCTAACAAGACGGGGCAGCGACTTTAAAACGCTAGCGCAGGCAATGTGCAAAGACTATTACGTAGTTTGTCCAGATGTAGTTGGTAGGGGTGAGTCTGATCGCTTAAGCAATCCAATGCTCTATGCTGTGCCTCAATATGTTGCAGATATTGCTACATTAGTTAAGAAGCTAGGCGTTGCACAAGTGGATTGGCTGGGGACTTCTATGGGTGGCTTGATTGGCATGGTGTATGCCGCAATGCCAAACTCACCTATTCGTAGAATGATCATTAATGATGTGGGCCCTAAGATTGAGCCAGAGGCAATTAAACGCTTAGGTTCATATGTTGGTCAGCCATTTTCTTTCTCTGATCGTGCTGAAGCACTTCAACGCTTGAATGAAATCTGTGCCACTTTTGGTGAGCACACTTCAGAAGAATGGGAGATATATAACGGCCCCATGTTAGCTCAGAAGAACGGTAAATGGATCATGCATTACGACCCAGATATCTCAGTACCATTTGCATCCGTAAACCCGATCATGGCTAAAGCAGGCGAGATGGCTATGTGGCATGCCTTTAAGCAAATTCATATTCCGATGCTGATCGTGCGTGGTGGTAATTCTGATTTGCTTTCAGCGGCTACGGTTGCCCAGATGTGTAAAGTCAATCCTTATGCACGCAGTATTGAGATCCCTAATGTAGGTCATGCACCTGCATTCGTGAAGCCAGAGCAGATTGCTTTAGCAAAAGAATTTTTTAGTTAATTACTCCTCATTGCCAATGGCAAATGCCCCTAGCAATCCGACAAAAGAGTCAGTATTCGTAGATGCCTGGTATGGCGAGCCGGCAGAGTTTCACGCGGCCGGCGTATTGCAAATACTGCAGTCTCTTAATTTAGATGAAGCCACATTAACTGCTGCAAGCAACATTGCTCGTACGCATGGCAAAGAAGCGCTTACCAAGCTCATTGGTGAAGAGCCTGCGAAGTTACTGATTGGTTATCGCGGTTTGCGGCAAGCGCAGGCGAAGTTAGTTCGTGACGATGGCGGCTTAAGCGCTACTGGTCAAGAAGAAATGTTGCGCAAAATGCTGTTGGCATTTGGTGATGACTTACGAGTAGTTCTCATCTATCTCGCCTCCCGCTTGCAGACCTTGCGTTGGGTTACAAAAGAGAATATTGAGATGCCTGCAGCATGGGCTCAAGAGATTTTAAACATTGATGCCTCCTTGGCTAATCGTTTGGGCATTTGGCAGATGAAGTGGGAGATGGAGGACTTAGCTTTTCGAGTGCTCTCACCGCAGACTTATCGTGATATTGCTAGGATGCTGGATGCTAAACGCATTGAGCGCCAATCATTTATCGACCAAATCGTTTTGCAACTACAGCAAGAATTAAAAGCTGCGCAGATCGAAGGGGAGGTACTTGGAAGGCCAAAACATATCTATAGCATCTGGAAAAAGATGGAAGGCAAAGCTCTAGACTTTGCCAATCTTTACGATGTCAGGGCATTTCGAGTGCTGGTCGCCGATGTGAAATCTTGTTACGCTGTATTGGGTATCGTACATAACGTTTGGCAGCCAGTACCCAGAGAGTTTGATGATTACATCGCGCGCCCTAAACCGAACGGTTATCAATCATTACACACAGTAGTAATGAATGAAGACGGCACCGCATTTGAGATTCAAGTGCGGACACAAGAAATGCATCAGCAAGCTGAATATGGTTTAGCTGCGCATTGGCGTTATAAAGAGGGCGCCTATGTGGGCATGGCAACGCCTCCGAATACTGTAAAAACAAGCAAGCCGGGCGTCAATCATCAGCAAGGCACTCATAGCGCTGAGGTTGCCTATGAAAGGCAAATCGCCTGGGCTCGCCAGCTCATCTCCTGGAAAGAGGATGCTTGGGAGCAGTTGAAACATCATGAGATTGACGATCATATTTATGTGCTCACTCCTTTGGGGAAAGTGATTTCATTGGAGAAGGGCTCAACGCCAATTGACTTTGCTTATGCAGTACACACCAATCTTGGCCATCGCTGTAGAGGGGCGCGAGTCGATGGTGCAATGGTCCCGCTAGAGACTGCGTTGAAGAATGGCCAAACGATCGAGATCATTGCTGTTAAGCATGGTGGACCATCACGTGATTGGATTAGCCCTGATAAGCATTACGTGCGCTCTCAAAGAGCGCGCCAACGGGTGCGCGCTTGGTTTAATGCGCTCGATGATGAGGAGGCCGGACTATCTGCAAAGGTGGTAGAGAGTAAGGCTGAGGTGACCTCTGAGGTAAAGACGCCATCAGCGCCACCTGAAATTGTTTTGCGCAATAGCAGTCATAAAGCCGGACGTGGTGGCGATGTTTTAGTGGTTGGGGTTGATTCATTGTTAACGCAGTTGGCACGTTGCTGCCGACCTGTTCCACCAGATGCCATCGCGGGATTTGTGACGCAAGGCAGGGGGGTCTCGATCCATCGTCGTTCTTGTAAAACCTTTAGGGGCCTACTCGAGAGAGCGCCTGAACGGGTGATTCAAACGGCTTGGACTGCTTCTGCTGCGGATCCGGTCGTCAATCTAGAGCAAAAACGCGTGTTTCCGGCTGATCTAGTGGTCACAGGCTTAGATCGCCCTGAGTTGATGAGGGAGCTCTTTGAAATTTTGACTAGGCAGGGGGTTCATGTGATTGATTTGCGTAAATCTGCCAAAAAAGGTCTTGCCCAGATCCTTTTAACGATTGAGGTTAAGGATTCTGAGGTGCTCAGAGTTGTTCAAAACTGCCTAGAAGAGGTCAAAGGGGTCACCCAAGTGCGCCGCCGGTGATAAACTCTATGGCTGTATAGGCTCGTAGCTCAGCTGGTTAGAGCACCACCTTGACATGGTGGGGGTCGTTGGTTCGAGTCCAATCGAGCCTACCAACGAATAGGACCCAAAGCGCGGTTGCCCAAAAGCTGCCGCGCTTTATTTTTAGGTCATCGAAGTAAAACGG
>CANBSM010000062.1 GCA_947372155.1 Burkholderiaceae bacterium | reverse complement strand
CCAGGAATTATCCTGATTAGACTTTAAAAATGTATTTAGTAATGGGTTTTGGTGTTCTCAAGCTACTACGGACAATCCATCTCATCAGTTCTTATTGGGATATGCCCGCGCTGAAACGAAGTACTTTTCGTTCACCTTGTGCCCATTATAAGGTAGGCTCAATACAATAGCCACATGCATAAGAATTCTACAAAACCCCCTATAACCATGCCTGAGGACCTAGATTCCATAGGTCGACGTCGACTCCTTGGCCTCGGAATTGGCATGGGGGCCCTTGTTGGGGGCGCAGGTTTGAGCTCTTGCAGCCTCATGGGGAGCAAAAAACCAGTTCTTGGCTTGGTTCTAGGTGCTGGAGCAGCTCGAGGCTTTGCTCACGTAGGCGTCATTAAGGCATTAGAAGCCCAAGGCATCAAGCCCGATATCGTTGTCGGCAGTAGCGCTGGCAGCGTGATTGCCACTCTTCTGGCATCCGGCGCTACTGGAAACGATCTCAATCGCCTAGCCCTCAATCTAGATGAGGCTACGATTGCTGATTGGGGTCTCCCGTTTGCCGGCAGATTTGGTGGACTCATTAGGGGTGATGCCCTGCAAAATATGATCAACCGAGAAGTACAAAATAAATCGATTGAACAAATGCGTATTCCTTTAGGAATTGTTGCTACCGATTTGCAGTCAGGTCAAGGGGTTTTATTTAGAACGGGTAACACCGGCTTAGCCGTTCGCGCATCATGCAGCGTACCTGGAGTATTCCAGCCGGCAGTAATTAGTGGCAAAGAATATGTCGATGGCGGTTTAGTGGCGCCTGTACCAGTCAGCTTTGCAAGGCAGATGGGGGCAACCTTAGTCATTGCGGTGAACATCTCGTCTGAACCTGTTCATCAAGATGCCAGCGGAACCTTGGGCGTCTTGCAACAAACCATCTCCATCATGCAGCGAAGCATTAATCAGTACGAACTCAAAAGCGCTGACATTGTGATTCAGCCACAGCTAAAGCAAATGGGTAGTGGTGATTTCAAATCCAGAAACGCCGCCATACTCGCCGGTGAAGCTGCAGCGCAAGAGCAAATGGGTTTAATTAAAGAGAAGCTCAAGGGCTGACCCCCAAATCCCCATTTTATTGTCGTGGTATAGTTCCATAGATCTAATTGTAGTTACAATTTGATCTATGGAGATTACCTATGATCAATCAAAAAACCTGCATAACATTCGACAGCGAAATCTCTCCTTCGAGAGAGCAAGAGATTTTGATTTTGAAACAGCCAATTTCACAATCGACAAACGAAAAAACTATGGAGAAATTAGAAGGTGTGCACTGGGATTTCTTGGGAACAGACTGCATGCAATAGTGTTTACAGAAACCGCCAAGGGAATTCGGGTAATTAGCTTTAGAAAAGCCAATAAACGAGAGATTTTGAGTTATGAACAGAAAAATTAAAAACGATCAAGACGACTTCGAATGGAGTGCGGCAGAGATAAAAGCATCCAAAAAGATCAATTCACTTCCAAAGTCGCTACAAGAAAAACTTGCGTCACGGAAAACAAGAGGCCCACAAACTAAGCCGATAAAAGTTTCAACAACCATTCGCTTATCAAGCGAAGTCATTGAATCTTTTAAGGCTACCGGAGATGGCTGGCAAACAAAAATTGATTTGGCACTTAAGCAATGGCTTCAAGAGCACACGCTTGTTTAGGGAAGTACTAAAGGCTACGTGACTTACGCTTGAGGTTTTTCACTTCGTTCAGAAGTTCTTGACGTTCAGAGTCGCCTAGATTGTCGCTGCCGTCTAAACGACGTGCTCCATCAAAACGTTTATCCCAATAGAGACTACCGAGATCATCCACTCGAACATTGGTACCTTTGGAAGGTGAGTGAATGAATTTGTTATCACCCACATAAATTCCGACGTGAGAAAAAGTGAGTCGCATCGTATTGAAAAATACGAGGTCGCCTGGTTGCAATTCTTCACGGGTAATCGGCTTACCAACACGACTCATTTGTGTCGACTTACGTGGCAATAAGAATCCCAACTTGTCTTTGAAGACGTAGCCAACAAAGCTGCTGCCATCTAATCCAGACTGAGGCAATTCTGTATCCCAGCGATAACGCACACCAACCACTTCCATGGCGCGGTTAATTAACTCTTCTGATTTTCCAGTCACGGTGTCAGCCAAACGATCGGATACTCGGGCAAGATAAGAGCGCCCCGCCTGGAACATACTTTCTTTAGGAACTATGGCATCTGCAGACGCCTCTACCGCTGCATCAACCGCATAAGCAGATACAGAGATGATGGCACCCAAACCGAGGCCCATTAGCTTTAAAAGTAGTGCTTTTTTCAATGACATCGTTTCAGTTTAACAAAGAACCTCGAATTAACCAAGCTCACAGTCTATGGTTAAGTCTTTGTTTATAAAGATAAAATTGCTTTAAATCGGGGCAAATGCACCAAACTAGCCCATTAAAGAGGGTTTTGCGCCATCCCCTAACCTATTCCTAGGTCAGTTCTGCGGCTGCAAATAGCTCTTTGGTATAGGTCTGACGTGGGTGCTTGATGAGGGTTTCAGTATCACCAAACTCCACCACCTTGCCTCCTTTGAGAACCATTACCTCGTGAGACATTGCCCTAATTACCGCCAGATCATGACTAATCATGAGATATGCCAAGTTGTACTTTTTCTGCAGCTCCGTCAATAAAGCAAGGACCTGCTTTTGAATGGAGACATCCAATGCAGATGTAGGCTCATCCAATACCAAAATTTGTGGGCGCAAAATTAGGGCACGTGCAATCGCAATACGTTGCCGCTGTCCTCCAGAAAATTCATGGGGATAACGCAATAACGCTGAGCGATCCAACCCCACTTCTTTGAGCATATCTACCACGCGTGTTTCGCGCTCTGCAGTAGACAACTTTGGAAAATGTACATCTAAGCCCTCAGAAATAATCTGCAATACGTTCATGCGCGGTGACAGCGAGCCAAAGGGATCCTGAAAGATTACCTGCAAGCTAGAACGCATCGCGCGTCGCTCAATGGGCTTGAGTGTTTGCCAGTCGCTACCAAGCACATCCACACTGCCAGTCACTTCAGCTGCTGAGTCACCCAATAAGCCAAGTACAGCCATACCTAAAGTGGTCTTGCCAGAACCAGACTCACCAATGACGCCAATGGTCTGCCCTTGCTTTAGCTCAAAGCTGACTTTTTTCAACACTTTATGTGATGGTGCTTTTTTAAACCAAGAGGCTGACTCTGCGCTCGGATAAGCAACCGAGAGGTCCTCTGTTTTCAACAACACTGGAGCTAATGGCATCAGAGGTGCCAGGTCACGTACCGGCTCACTATTAACCAAGGCGCGCGTATAAGGATCCACCGGGTGTTCAAACACTTGTTTGGTTGGTCCAGTCTCCATCAAGTTACCTTGATTGAGCACAGCTACACGTTGTGCAAAATGTTTCACCAAATTGAGATCGTGGGTAATCAACAAAATACCCATACCGCCATGATCTTTGGATTCTTCTTGGAGCTCTTTGAGTAAATCCAAGATTTGCAAACGCAAACTCACGTCTAAAGCTGTCGTAGGCTCATCTGCAATTAGTAGTCGCGGCTTACACGCCAGAGCCATCGCAATCATGGCGCGCTGCCTTTGGCCGCCCGAAAGTTGATGCGGGTAAGAATGAAAGCGCCGCTCAGGTTCGGGAATGCCCGTCTTTCTCAGCAAGTCAATCGCAGCATCAATCGAATCTGCCTTAGAAATCAAAGGTTGATAGATCTGCACCGCTTCAATGATTTGGTTGCCGATAGTAAAGAGTGGGTTCAAAGCTGTCATCGGCTCCTGAAACACCATCGCAATTTCGCGACCACGAATTTCGCGAATATCTTGCATCGACATCGATAGCAAATCTACAGTACCAGTTCCGTCTTTTTTATTCCACAGAATCTTTCCAGAAACTTTGGCGCCCTCAGGCTCTAGTCGCAACGGTGCCAATGCGGTCAGTGTCTTACCTGATCCTGACTCACCTACCAAGGCAACACGCTCACCGATGCCGATTTCTAAATCAAGATGATTCACCGCAAACTTTTCGCGGCGACCCGTTCCAAATGAAATACACAGATCTTCATAACGTAGCAAACTCATGAGCGACCTCCGCTCATCATGCCGGCCTTGCGAGAATCAAAAGCATTACGCAATGCTTCGCCCATAAAAGTTAATAAGAGTAGTGTTGCCACCAAGACGACAAAGGTGGATAAGGAGATCCACCAAGCATCGAGATTGCTTTTACCTTGGGAGAGTAATTCACCTAAGCTCGGAGTTCCTGGAGGAACGCCTAAGCCCAAAAAGTCCAGACTAGTTAAGGACAAAATGGCGGCACTCATGCGAAATGGTAAGAAGGTAATGACTGGCGTCAGGCTGTTAGGTAGGATGTGGCGCCACATGATTTGCAAATTCGTTAGGCCCAATGCGCGAGCCGCACGCACATACTCTAGGGCGCGATTGCGAAAAAATTCTGCGCGGACATAATCTGATAAACCCATCCAACCAAAAGCGGCTAACAAAATGATTAACAAGGAAACGCTGGGATTAAAGATGGAGGCAAAGATAATGAGCAAGTACAACTCGGGCATCGCTGACCAGATCTCTATGAGGCGCTGCGAGATTAAATCAAACTTGCCTCCAAAGAAACCCATCAGGGATCCGGTGACGATGCCCACGCTCACACCAACGATCGTTAGTGCAAGACCAAAAAGAATAGATAAGCGAAAACCGTAGATCAAGCGCGCCAAAACATCGCGCCCACGATCATCGGTCCCCAGCCAATTCTCCCAGGAAGGCGGCGCTGGATTAGGCACTTGTGAAAAGTAATTGAGCGTCTCGTAGCTGTAGTGAATGGGTGGATAGATGGCCCAGTTACCATTGCTCGTAATATTCTGACGAATATCGGGATCCAAGAAATCAGTTGGCGTTGCAAAGTCCCCACCAAAAACCGTTTCTGGCTGACTCTTCACAATAGGAAAATAAAAATGGCCTTCATAGCGCACTACCAAAGGCTTGTCATTGGCAATCAATTCAGCGCACATCGATAAGCCAAATAGGACCATAAATATCCATAGACTTGCATAGCCCATGCGACTGCTCTTGAAGCGCTGCCAACGACTCATGAGCCGCCTCCCGCACCAAACTGAATGCGTGGGTCTACATAGACATAGCAAAGATCAGAAATTAACTTGGTAAATAAGCCAATCAGCGTAAATAAATACAAAGTACCGAAGACTACTGGGTAGTCACGACGCATCACGGACTCGTATGAAAGTAAGCCAAGTCCATCTAAT
Organism: Burkholderiaceae bacterium; assembly: GCA_947372155.1. The sequence goes on along the minus strand of CANBSM010000062.1, from coordinate 635 downwards.
GAGAATAGCGTTTCGATCAACAGTGAGCCAGTAAAAAATGCGCCAATAAATGCCGCTGGAAAACCCGTCACTAAAGGCAGGAGTGCGTTACGAAATACATGCTTCCATAACACTTGCTTTTCAGTAAGACCCTTGGCGCGCGCAGTCAAAACATACTGCTTACGAATCTCTTCTAAGAAAGAATTCTTGGTCAGCATTGTCACCACAGCAAAACTACCCAGGACAGAGGCGGTAATCGGCAACACCAAATGCCACAAGTAATCCATCACTTTGCCAATCAAACTCAGATCACTCCAATTATCCGAGGTGAGTCCTCGCAAAGGAAACAGCTGCAAAAAGCTGCCTCCACCAAAGAGTACGAGTAATAAGACGCCCAGCACAAAACCTGGGATCGCATAACCCACCAGAATCATGCTGCTGGTAACCGCATCAAAGCGTGAGCCATCACGCACTGCTTTAGCAATACCTAAGGGTATTGAAACTAAGTACGTAATAAAGAAGGTCCATAGCCCAATGCTGATCGAGACTGGCAATTTAGAGACCACTAAAGTCCAAACGCTTTCGTGTTGGTAGTAGCTTTGACCTAGATCGAATCTGGCGAAGCGGCCCAACATCATGAAATAACGCTCAAGTGG
>CANBSM010000061.1 GCA_947372155.1 Burkholderiaceae bacterium | reverse complement strand
GAAAGATCGGATCGTCGCTCCGCATCAAATGCTGCGCCTTTTGCCCGTGCTGCCGCAGTAAAATCGGCAACACCTAAGAAGCGCGTATTGCGTTCAGAAGCAGCGGAATCAAAAATTGGTTGGTCATCACCTGGCTATAGAAAAGCAGTGGCTGCGCCAGCGCCAATTAAGAAACGCAAAGTCAGAATGAGCAGTACGAAGAAAAAATCACTTGGTTCCTAACTCAAACAAGTGAAACGGAGAAACGCCGCTAGTCGGCGTTTTTTGTTGCCCGCCAAACTAATGCTAGGCCAAGCAAGGCTTGAATCATAAAGATAGTGCTAGAAACACCATGGAGGCGCGCAAATAATGCGGCATTAGTAGACTCGCGAACGGATAAACCTAAATAGAGCGCTTGATCTCTTAAGGAATTCATCCAGGGAATAATAATAAATGCTGCGCAAACTACACAAGCTAGCATTCCCAATAAGATCCAGCGAGTGATGCGGAAATGATTATTACCCCGTCTTACTAGGTAGTTGGCCATAATCATTAAAAAGACGCTGAATACAACTCCAAGATATGCAGTTGTTTTAAAAAGCACTGCGGCAACCATGCCAGCAACCTGTTTGTCGCCAAGAGTTGAAAATAACACGGGCACAACAAAAAAACCAATGGTTAAAAAGCTTCCTACCCAGAGACCTGAAATCAGGCTAAAAATTCTCTGGGTTTGAATGCGATGCATTAGATGTAACGCACAGCCAGGATTTCAACTTCGCGGTTACCACCTGGAGCTTGAACAGCCACAACATCGCCCTCTTCTTTGCCAATTAATGCGCGGGCAATCGGTGAGCTGATGGAGATTTTTTTGACGGCAATATCTGCCTCATCATCACCAACAATTTGGTAGGTAAGCTTAGTGCCATCTTCTAGGTCCTCTAGGTCAACAGTCGCACCAAAAACAATGCGTCCAGCAACATCCAAAGTAGCAGGGTCAATAATTTGAGCTGCTGATAACTTGCCTTCTAACTCTTGAATGCGGCCTTCAATGAAACCTTGTTTTTCTTTGGCGGCATCGTACTCAGCATTCTCAGAAAGATCGCCTTGAGCGCGAGCTTCGGAGATGGCATTAATAACGGATGGACGTTCAACATGTTTAAGACGGTGCAGCTCCTCTTTGAGAAGTTCTGCACCGCGCTTGGTGATCGGGATTGTGCTCATCAAACTAACCTAACTTAAATTCTTGCGCAAAATAGCGCGTGTAAAAGTTAATTTTAGATTAAATGAGCTCTCGATGTAAGTTTTGCAAGGAATAAACCTCGAGTGAGTCGAGTCGGCCATTTTCAGAGGCCAATAAACCATCCATCACTGCTCGTGCAGCACTAATGGTTGTGTAATACGTGACACCATTAGCTTGCGCACTTGTTCGAATCGATCTAGAGTCGGCGATAGCTGTACGGGTCTCATCCACAGTAGTAAATACCAGTGAAATCTCACCATTCTTGATGAAATCCACAATATGGGGGCGCCCATCCTTTACTTTATTAACCACCTTAACTGGTAAGCCAGCCGCTTCAATAGCTGCTGCAGTACCTTTAGTAGCAACCATCGGGAAGCCCAGTTGATGTAACAACTTAGCCACTTCAATTGCTTTTGGCTTGTCACTATCTTTGACCGTCAGAAGAACCGTTCCACTCTTCGGTAATTTGATGCCAGCACCCAACTGTGACTTAAATAAAGCCTCGCCAAAAGTCTTGCCGACACCCATTACTTCGCCGGTAGAGCGCATTTCTGGCCCGAGGATTGGATCAATGCCTGGGAATTTATTAAATGGAAATACAGCTTCTTTAACCGAGAAATATGGAGGCTTTACTTCCTCTTTGATGCCTTGCTGTTCTAGAGTTTGTCCCACCATGCAACGTGCAGCAATCTTAGCTAATTGCAATCCAGTGGCTTTGGACACAAACGGCACCGTTCGTGAAGCACGTGGATTCACTTCAAGAACATAAATCACATCCTTGCCATCAACATTCTGAATCGCAAACTGGACGTTCATTAAACCAACTACATTGAGGCCTTTGGCCATTGCTGCAGTTTGACGTTTGATTTCTGCTACTGTTGCATCAGACAAAGAATATGGGGGCAATGAGCAGGCTGAGTCTCCTGAGTGAACGCCGGCTTGCTCTATATGCTCCATGACGCCACCGATAAATACGGCTGTACCATCGCTAATGCAATCAACATCACACTCGATGGCATCATTCAAGAATCGATCTAGAAGGACGGGAGAATCATGGGATACCTTCACAGCCTCACGCATATAGCGCTCTAGGTCGCGGCCATCATGAACAATTTCCATGGCACGACCACCCAAGACATATGATGGACGAACCACTAATGGGTAGCCAATTTCTTCGGCAAGCTTGAGAGCCTCTTCTTCTGTACGCGCGGTCCGATTAGGCGGCTGACGCAAACCAAGATCCTGCAATAGCTTTTGGAAACGTTCACGGTCTTCTGCAGCATCAATCATGTCGGGTGAAGTCCCGATGATCGGAACACCATTGCGCTCAAGATCTAATGCTAATTTCAATGGGGTTTGACCACCGTATTGAACGATAACGCCCTTTGGTTTCTCTATAGCGACAATCTCTAATACATCTTCAAGCGTTAATGGCTCAAAGTACAGACGATCAGAAGTGTCGTAATCAGTGGAAACAGTTTCAGGATTACAGTTAACCATAATAGTTTCGTAGCCATCATCACGCATAGCTAAAGCAGCGTGCACACAGCAATAGTCAAACTCAATACCTTGACCAATTCGATTGGGGCCGCCGCCCAAAACCATAATCTTCTCTTTATTGGTCGGCTGTGATTCGCACTCGCCATGTTCAGCTTCATAAGTTGAATACAAATAAGCGGTATTTGTCGAGAATTCAGCCGCGCAAGTATCTACACGTTTATAGACGGGCACAACTTTTAAACGATGGCGTGCAGCACGAACGGATGCAGCATCGACTTTTAATAATTTTGCCAAGCGGCGATCGGAGAAACCTTTTTGTTTTACAAAACGCAACTCTGGGGCCGTCAGACTATCGATCTTGCGCTGCTTAAGTTCAGTCTCAATAGTAATTAACTCTTCAATTTGCTCTAAGAACCAAGGGTCTACTTTAGTTTCAGAATAGATTTCATCAAGCCCCATCCCCATGCGGAATGCGTCTGCTAAATACCAAATACGATCTGGCCCTGGCTCATTGATTTCATTGATGATGTCATCAAGGTCTGTAGAAAACTCGTCAAGACCATCCACACCAACTTCTAAACCACGAAGTGCTTTTTGGAAAGACTCTTGGAAAGTACGTCCAATAGCCATGACTTCGCCAACCGACTTCATCTGGGTCGTTAAGCGGGAATCAGCTTGAGGGAACTTTTCAAATGCGAAACGTGGAATCTTGGTAACGACGTAATCGATTGAAGGCTCAAACGATGCAGGGGTAGCACCTCCAGTGATGTCATTCTTAAGCTCATCCAAGGTGTAACCAACAGCTAATTTAGCCGCAATCTTTGCGATAGGGAAACCTGTGGCCTTTGAAGCCAAAGCTGAAGAACGGGATACCCGCGGATTCATCTCAATCACGATCATGCGACCATCGACTGGATTAATTGAGAACTGAACGTTAGAGCCCCCGGTATCAACACCAATTTCTCTCAGAACGGCAATCGATGCATTACGCATGATTTGATACTCTTTATCCGTCAAAGTTTGTGCAGGCGCTACGGTAATAGAGTCACCGGTATGCACTCCCATTGGATCTAAGTTTTCAATTGAACAAACAATGATGCAGTTGTCATTGCGATCACGCACTACTTCCATCTCAAATTCTTTCCAACCCAAGAGTGACTCTTCAATCAAGAGCTCGCGTGTTGGAGATAGGTCGAGACCACGTTTACAAATTTCTTCAAATTCTTCACGGTTATAAGCAATGCCGCCACCTGATCCACCCATGGTGAATGAAGGGCGAATGACTACGGGGAAACCTAAGCTGCCAGTTTCCTTCTGAATTTGCTGCTGAACTTCATGGGCCTCATCCATCGAGTGCGCAATGCCAGACTTCGCAGAGCCAAGGCCAATTTTGGTCATGGCTTCTTTAAATTTCTGACGATCTTCTGCTTTATCAATGGCCTCTGGTGAGGCACCAATGAGTTCGCAACCGTATTTCTCTAAAACACCATGACGGTGCAGATCTAATGCACAGTTCAGTGCAGTCTGGCCACCCATGGTTGGCAAAATAGCGTCTGGCTTTTCAGCGGCAATAATGCGTTCAACTACCTCCCAAGTGATCGGCTCGATGTACGTTACATCAGCCATCTCTGGGTCAGTCATGATGGTTGCAGGATTACTGTTGACCAAAATAACTTTATAGCCTTCGTCACGCAAAGCTTTACAAGCTTGCGCTCCAGAATAGTCAAACTCACAGGCCTGCCCAATCACAATTGGACCAGCACCAATAATCAGGATGCTCTTAATGTCGCTACGCTTAGGCATTATTTGCCCTCCTTCTTGGCAGCATTCATTAGCTCCACAAAACGATCAAATAGATAGGCAATATCATGAGGACCTGGTGAGGCTTCAGGATGCCCTTGGAAACACAGTGCTGGCTTGTCATTCCATGCCAAACCTTGCAAAGATCCATCAAATAAAGAAACATGGGTTACACGAATGTTGCTTGGTAATGTATTGGCATCAACTGCAAATCCATGATTCTGAGAGGTAATGGCAACGCGGCCAGTATCTAAGTCTTTTACAGGATGATTAGCACCGTGGTGCCCAAATTTCATTTTTAATGTCTTGGCGCCTGCTGCAAGACCCATGATTTGATGACCTAAACAGATGCCAAACGTTGGCACACCTTTTTCAATAATTTCTTTTGCAGCGGCAATTGCGTAATCGCATGGACCAGGATCACCAGGGCCATTTGAGAAAAACACACCGTCCGGATTCATGGCCAGTACTTCTGCTGCGCTAGTTTGAGCTGGAACAACTGTTAATTGACAGCCACGCTCAGTCAGCATGCGCAAGATGTTGCGCTTTACGCCAAAGTCATAAGCAACTACTTTTTTAACTGGCTTACCAGTATCTAATGCTCTATATGCGGGCTTACCGTTTGGTCCATGAAGATCCCATTCAGCCTCGCGCCACTCATAAGCATTCTGAGTGGTAACGACCTTAGCAAGATCTAAACCAGACATACCAGGGAATGCCTTAGCAAGTTCTAGGGCCTTCGCGCCTAAAGCTTCATAGCCATCACCTACATTGCCAGCAACAATGGCGCCTGATTGAGCACCCTTGTCGCGCAGAATTCTGGTGAGTTTGCGTGTATCTATGCCAGCAATTCCTAAAACACCAGCTTTAGTAAGGTAACTGTCTAGAGATCCCTCTGACCGGAAATTAGATACGCGTTTTGGAAGATCCTTCACTACCAAGCCTGCTGCATGAATCTGATCCGATTCTGCATCTTGAGCATTTACACCGACATTACCAATATGTGGATAGGTTAAGGTAACAATTTGGCGGGAGTAGCTGGGATCAGTAATGATCTCTTGATATCCAGTCAATGCGGTATTGAATACGACTTCGCCAGTAGTTTCGCCAGGGGCGCCAATGCTAAAACCGGGAAATAATGTGCCGTCGGCTAGGGCCAACACGGCTGGGGGAAAAGAAGGAAGCAAGGGTGACAAACCATCTCCAGTCCCTGCTCCATCCGACGCTCAAAACCCCAAAAAAGACTAGCCCGGGGATAATTTTTGCGGGTGGTGAGTGTCTTTAAGCGCTAGGGTATTTATTAAGTTTCGAACCTAGCAATCATAACATTTTTGCTCGTAAACCCTTGGATACACAGCCAAATGGGGGCCGGAAGGTAAAAAGCTCCCCTAGCCTAATGGCTGGGAGAGCAATTTATCCAAAAATAGGTGTTTTAAGCCTTGGCGCTTTGCTCAATG
>CANBSM010000060.1 GCA_947372155.1 Burkholderiaceae bacterium | reverse complement strand
TTAAATTGTGGGGTTGAGCGAATGGACTCTAATTTTTCTTGCCACCACTTCTTAATCTTTTGGTCGGCAATAAACATAAACTCGACACCGATCGTGCCGCAGTATGTCTCGCGCAATGCTTGGAGCAAATCGCGTAAAGACATTTCATTCTTGCCGAAGAATGTATTACTAGTATTGAAGACGATATCCATATCGCCATCAGTAAAGCCATAGAAAGCGGGATCTAACTCAGGAATGTCCTGGCGCTCTGTCCGCTTTAAAGGATCTAAGTTTGCCCAGCGGTTACCAACGTTACGGTACGCGGCAATTAATTGCTGAACAGCAACGCGCTTGCGACCCATCTCTGAGTCAGCCGAATCAGAGATGGTTCTGATTGGACCTTGCTTAGCGCGCTCAGCAAATGAAGCAACAATGGGTGCATGGGCAATGTCAGTTCGAGATGAACCGTCAACCGCAGGAACCTGCTTCACGTTATCGAAATAATCTCGCCAGTGATCAGCTACAGAAGCTGGATCGTGCAAGTAGGATTCGTAGAGTTCCTCTACGTAGGGTGCGTTTCCGCCGAAGAGATAGGAATTATCTCTTTGATCCTGCATCATGATGCTCACCTTTCATCGGGTTTCCCGAATAAAAACTGTGGTTAAAACCATTCGTTACACGGCTCTACCGTTTGGCGAATTGATCTGTGCGAATACTGTTGCTACAGGTGTAATTTAACACGAATGACCACTGATACTTAAAGGGCTTTCCCTGATTTATAGGGATTTGGGGGTATTTCCCTATAAAAGTAAATTAATAAGAACTTTCCTACCCTGCTTTAAAGGTTTGCCGACAGATTCAAATGATTTTGATTTTTATTCTCTAAATCTTCAAACAATTAAATGAAATTAAGGGAAATATGATATCAATTACCCCAGAAACGGAATATCTCAGCACCCGTCAAAGCGCCAAGATTTTGCAGGTTTCCTTGGGCACGGTTCAGAAAATGGTGGAATTAGGCGAACTCATTGCTTGGAAAACCCGTGGCGGCCACAGACGTATATTGGCAAGCTCTTTAGAGCAACAGTTACAGCGCAGAAAAAGGGCTATGCGGCAAAAGACCACACAAAACTGTATTGCCATGGGCATCTTTAGAAGATCCGAGAATGGCCAAGAATTATTAGAATCTATCGCCGATTGGCAGTTAAAAGTGGACATGGAAATGGCGGTAGATAGCCTGGAGGGCTTAATGAAGGCTGTCTCCATTGCGCCGGACTTGATCTTTTTAGACGCTCTTATTCCACCCGTAGAGCAGGTTCACTTAATCCATTATTTGAGCAAAAACAAGGACACACAGCGCATACCTATTCTAGTGGATGAAGGTTTCATCAAACTGCACCCTGGTGTGGTTGCGTTAGCTGATGAGAATTCTGGCGGCAAACACCCTTTAAGCGAAAGTATTAAAAAGGAGCTCGAAAATGGCTTAATTGATTTAAATCCACTGATCATTGGCTATCCAGCCACAAACCCAGAGGCAGAGGGCTCTTGGTCCCAGGGAAGCCGGCATGAACTATTGGAACCCCTATTTGTGGAGGCTTTAGCTAGGAAGTGTGCCTAAAAAATGAATCTAGAGCTAGCTGTAGAGTGAAACAATAAGGCCGCTCAAGAGCGGCCTTGTTAATAAAATCAATGAAAATAGGTACTTAGATCAAATAGCTACTACGATCCCTGCCCTCAATCCACTTTGGAGCCTTACCACGACCGGTCCAAGTTTCGCCTGTAGAGGGATTGCGGTATTTAGGGGCCACTTTACCGCCAGAGCTCTTTACACCGGCTTTACGGCTAAATAGATCGGAAGCTGCTAATCCGTACTGCTCAATAATCGCCTTTGCCTTGGCAATACCATCCGCCTTTTCGTGGGCAATCGCTTCTTTAATCTGTTTATCTAGCTGCTCGCGTTGGGCTAAAAGCTCTTTATAAGAAGACATACTGTTTTACTCTCCGAATAATGGGTTGTTTTATAGGGCCTATATAAGCCATATTAGGAGATTATTATATACATTAATAAATCAAGAGATATATATTATTTAAATTATTAGCCTATATTTATTAGTGTTAACTTAATAAAGGTTAATAAATGACATAATCATTATAAATACTATGATTAATTAAGGTGCAGTGGATTTTCTCAACATAAATGTACCACTGGATTTAGCGGTTATCTCCCCCGCTTCATTCAAAACAATAGCTTCGCAGTAATTAATTGTTTTGCCTGGCTTAAGTATGGTGCCCTCCACCACGATTTTGCCGATGCTGGGACGTAGAAAGCTGACCGACATATCAATAGTCATAGCCCCCAAGGGAACGTCAGAAATACTTCTAGCTGCAGCTCCCATCGCAAAATCCAACAGGGTCATGATCACGCCGCCATGAGCGATGCCAAAGCTATTCTCATACTCGGGCTTAAGGTCCAAGCTAATTCGGGACTTGCCATCTTTTGCATACTCGGGCACCACGCCTAAATGCGCCAAAAAAGGAATCTTTAAGCCAAAGTATTCAACGGGTTTTGTATCGCTTGTCATGGAAGTGGTGCTTTAGAGATAGTGGGATGAGTTTGAATGGTCGGGGCGAGAGGATTTGAACCTCCGACCACATGCACCCCATGCATGTACGCTACCAGGCTGCGCTACGCCCCGACGAAAGACAAAATTGTATCAGTAACTATTTAGAGAGAATTTGTAGAACGGCTTGCAATTCTTCACGCAGACGCAGATCGCCACGGGCTTCTTCCAGTCGATTGCGGGCGCCACTAATCGTAAAGCCCTCTTCATAGAGAAGGGAGCGAATTTTTCTAATGAGAACCACTTCATGATGCTGATAGTAGCGACGATTACCGCGGCGCTTTTGGGGGCTGAGTTGATCAAACTCCTGCTCCCAATAACGAAGAACGTGTGAGCGAACGCCACAAAGATCGGCTACTTCACCAATTGTGAAATAGCGCTTAGCAGGTATCGGGGGAAGTTGAGAGCTCAGCAGTGCTGAGCTTGCATCAAACTCGGTTTTCTCGAGCATGTGACTCCACTACATCTTTAAGCTTTTGACTTGCGTGAAATGTTACTACGCGTCTAGCAGCAATCGGAATCATTTGACCTGTCTTTGGATTTCGGCCAGGACGAGCCGATTTATTGCGCAACTGGAAATTACCGAAACCGGAAATCTTCACTTCTACACCCGCTTCAAGAGATTGACCAATACGATCAAAGAAGGCATCGATCATATCTTTTGCTTCACGCTTATTTAGTCCAACTTGATCAAAAAGAGCTTCGGATAGCTCATTCTTGGTAACGGTATCGTTAGAAATCAATTCAGTCATCGCAAGTCTCTTCTGTAATTATTTGATTTATGGCTAATATTAAACCTAGCGCAAACGGGCTGCGCACTTTTTCTCAACCGCACCCAATAATGTAGCCATTACTGCATCAATTTGGGGATCTTGCAATGTTTCATTAGGGTTTAACAGAGTTACCCGGAAAGCCAGACTCTTCTCATCATCCGCCATACTGCTAGATCCAGCCTTAGGCTTGAACTCATCAAAGAGTTCAATATTGCGTACAAAGTGTTGCTTGCTAAATAACATTGCATCCAATAAGGACTGTGCCGAGACGGATTGCTTTACTACCAAAGCTAAATCGCGCTGCACTGCAGGAAATTTACTCAACTCCTCAGGCATAGGTAGACCAAGTTCACGGATAGGATCTAAATCCAATTCAAACAACACCGGCGCTTGTGGCAACTCATACGCTTGTTGCAAGCCTGGATGTAACTCTCCAATGAATCCCACTTCAATGCGATTCTTGGCTACAGTCAAGAATATCTTCGCACAGCGACCTGGATGTAATGCTGGGTGCTGTGCAGCTTCAGTAACAAAATGTAGGGGATCTAAAACACGTTCAAGATCACCCTTCACATCAAAGAAATCTACCGCACGCGTTGCATTGGCCCATTGCTCGGGAACGAAAGAACCATAAGCAAGGCCGCCAATTTTTTGCGGCTGATGAAAGCCGGCCACTTTGCCAGCTTCTTCTTGAATATTCGCGTCACGCTTAAATACGCGGCCAGTCTCAAATAGACGTACACGCCCTGCTCCGCGGTTCAAATTAGCCCTGAGATTGCCTAGCAGACCACCCCACAATGTGCTGCGCATGACGCCATACTGATTTGCAATCGGATTAAGGACCTTAATGAGGTCTTGTTCCTGTGCACCCGCGAGACGTTGCTCACTTTCGAGATCGGTGAAGCCAAAATTAACAGCCTCTTGATAACCCTGGAGAGCTAAACGCTGGCGCAATAAATGAACACCACGCTTTGCTTCTGCTTTAGCACTCATCTTTAATGAAGAAACCGGTGGTTGATCGGGAATATTTTCAAAGCCGTACATACGTGCGACTTCTTCGATCAAATCTTCTTCAATTTCAATATCAAAACGATAGCTTGGAGGCGTCACAACAAAAGCATCGCCCTCTTGCTTGAACTCAAAGCCGAGACGCTTAAATACATCAGCAACAATTTCGCTTGTCAGCGGAATACCAATGACCTTTTGAGCCCTGGCTAAACGCATTTTGACTAGCTTACGCTCTGGCACATTTAAGACTTGATCATCCACTGGTCCAGCTTGACCACCGCAGACTTCAATAATCAAGGCACTGAGATACTCCAGGCAATTCACTGTGTTTTGTGGATCTACACCGCGCTCAAAACGATGGGCTGCATCCGTGCTGAAGTTAAAGCGACGTGCGCGTCCCTGAATAGCTGATGGTAACCAGTAAGCAGCCTCAACGTAGATATTCTTAGTGTCATCAGATACGGCGCAATGATTGCCGCCCATGATGCCTGCGAGTGCTACAGGACCATTTTGATCTGCAACTACGCCAGCATCCTGCATCTTGCCTGCAGAATCCGGCCCTTGCAAAATTACTGTTTGACCATTTAATAATTCAAGCGTTTCGCCCGCTTTAGCCCAACGTACAGTGATATCGCCATTCAATTTATCAATATCAAATACATGGGTAGGCTGACCCATTTCTAACATCACATAGTTAGAAAGGTCTACTAATGCAGAAATACTTCTTTGACCTGCGCGGGATAAACGCTGCACAATCCACTCGGGCGTTTTAGCCTGCGGATTAACACCACGAATCACGCGACCAGCAAAACGTCCACAGAGTTCTTTATCTTCTACGGTAACTTTGCGCTTGTCGTCAATCGATACTGCTGGTGGCGTCCACTTGGGCGCACAGAGCGCAGCACCAGTAATGGCGGAAACTTCTCTTGCCATACCCATTAATGACAGGCAATCGGCTTTATTCGGAGTTAACTTAATAACAAAGATTTGATCATCAAGATCTAAATACTCACGAATATCTTTGCCAACTGGTGCGTCTGCAGCCAACTCTAAGATGCCTTCGTGATCATCACCCAGACCGAGCTCACGGCCAGAGCACAACATGCCTTGGCTTTCAACACCGCGTAGCTTACCTACTTTGATCATGAATGGCTTGCCGCCGGCTTCAGCAGGAGGCAATTCAGCACCAACCATGGCGCAAGGAATCTTAATGCCAGCACGCGCATTAGGCGCACCACAAACGATTTGTAATTCTTGGCCCGTACCAGCGTCCACTTTGCAAACACGCAAACGGTCGGCATCGGGATGTTGCTCAGCAGATAAAATCTGCGCAATCACGATCTTCGTAAATGCGGGCGCTACTGAATACTGTTCTTCAACCTCTAAACCCGCCATGGTCATCGCATGACCAAGCGCATCACTATCAAGCGATGGATTTACATACTGACGAAGCCAAGATTCAGAAAATTGCATAGCGGTATCTAGTAAATGATTTGGTTATGCAGGAAACTGCGCCAAGAAACGCAGATCGTTTTCAAAGAAAAGGCGTAAGTCATCTACACCGTAACGCAGCATCGTTAAGCGCTCTAGACCAGATCCAAATGCGAAGCCGGTATAACGCTCTGGGTCGATACCCATATTACGTAAAACGTTTGGATGCACCTGCCCCGCTCCAGA
>CANBSM010000059.1 GCA_947372155.1 Burkholderiaceae bacterium | reverse complement strand
ATCGGCAATCCACTGGATACAACAATTGCATTGCAACACCTTATCTACGAAGGCGTCCTAGACAAATATCCACAACTCAAAGTACTGGCCGCCCATGGAGGCGGATTTTTAGGCTCCTATGCGCCCCGTATGGACCATAGCTGCTTTGTGTCACCCCAAAACTGTGATCCCAATATTGTTTTGAAGAAGAAGCCGTCTGAGTATCTAAAGCAACTCTACTTTGATTCACTAGTCTTTACACCAGAGGCATTGAAGTATCTGGTGTCACAAGTTGGCGTTAGCCAAGTGGTGATTGGCACAGATCACCCTATTCCTTGGGAAGAATTTCCGGTGGAACATGTGATGGCAACTCCAGGGCTGAGCAATGCCGATCGGATCGCCATTCTCAGTGGCAATGCGGAACGCCTACTCAATTTAAAACTCAGCTAAGCCCAAACTTCGCTCAGTCAATCAGTTGTGCAAAAGCCCTTGAATATCCGTTCAAGGGCTTTTTCTTTGCCTACTATTCTTCTAGACCGTACTTAATGTGTATCGAGCCACTCTTTCAGACTTCGATTAAATTTCTCAGGCTGCTCCATTAAGAAAAAATGGCTCGCATTGTCAAACAGAATGGTTTCTGAACCAGCAATGCCTTTGCTCATAATCTCTGTAGCGGTCAAAGAGCAAATGGGATCATTTTTACCAGCCATAATTAGAGTTGGCTGCTTGATGAAAGCTAACTGATCTTCAGTGTCATGGTTTTGGCAGGCCTCATTCTGACGGCTATAGCACGCAGGCAAGCGGGTTTCCCCGCCAATGAGTGCTTCAATCTTTTTAACTTGCTCTTGCTTGGTATTAAAAAACTCTGCTGAGACAAAGTTCTGTACAGAATGCCTTGCATGGTCGGCCCAGCTCATACGCCATTCAAGCGCTTCCCGCATATTTAACAACACTCGACGGCCAAGTGGGTCAAGCACTGCAAATGATGCGCACAGTACTAAGGACTTCACTCGCTCTGGTGACATTAAAGCCATGTGCTGAGCAACTGCCCCGCCCATCGATCTACCAACCACATGCGCGGATGGAATATTCAGAAAGTCCATCAAACCCAAAGTATCTTTTGCAAGATCTTGAGTGCTAATTGGCTCATCAACCTGAGTACTCTTGCCTGCACCCCGGTTATCAAATGCAATCACTCTGTAGTGATCTTTTAAAAGCTGTATTTGAGCTGTCCAAGCGCTATAGTCGCCCGCAAGGCCATGGATTAATACCACTGGAACGCCTTTGCCAACATCTACATATTGAATGTCGTACTTGCCAATCTTGGCTGTCTTTAATAAGTCTTGCATATGCATTACTCCACGCTCAGATGGGCTTGCAGCTCTTGCTGCTTTTCGGTAAATAGTGCTTTGCTGCCACTAAAGACAACCTTGCCACCATTGAGCAGGACCACATCATCTGCCACACTTAAAGCCAGGTTGAGGTTTTGCTCAACTAACACGATCGAGATGAAGGGCTTGAGCGTAGCAATAATATTACCCACTTCTTTAACGATTTGTGGTGCCAAACCTTCTGAAGGCTCGTCTAATAGCAAGACTTTAGGATTGGTCATCAAAGCCCTGCCGATTGCTAACATCTGTTGCTCACCACCGGATAAGCTACCCGCAATCTGATTCTTGCGCTCATTCAAGCGCGGGAAGAACTGAAACACATCCTCAAGCGACCACTGGCGAGAACTTCCCGCACGAGGAGCTTGATACGCAACATCTAAATTTTCTTTTACGGTCAGGCTTGGGAAAATACGGCGCCCTTGCGGAACAATGCCAATGCCTGCTTGGCAGATTTTCTCTGGCGATAAGTTTTGTAACGGCACACCATCTAACTCAATCAAACCACTTCTGCCAGACAGAAAGCCAATGATAGAGCTGATACAAGTAGTCTTACCTGCGCCGTTTCTGCCCAATAAAGCGAGAACGGTGTCTTTCTTTAACTCAAAGGAAACGTCATACAGAATATGGCTATCACCATAAAAGGCATTTAAGTCTTGAATCTTTAATATGGAATTAGTGGCCAAGATAAATCTCCTTGGTACGCGGATCATTTACGACCTCTTGGCGTGTGCCACTGGTAATCACTTCACCATAATGCAAGAGCGTTACTCGGTCAGCAAATGCTAGGGCTACAGCCATATCATGTTCAATCATCAAGATGGTAATGTTGCGATCAATTTGCTGGAGTAATTCAGTAATAGTTTCACGCTCCTCAGTAGATAAACCTGCCAAAGGTTCATCGAGCAATAATATTTGTGGATTTTGAGCTAAGGCCATCGCAATTTCTAAGCGACGTTTCTCGCCGTAGGACGTCTGCTCTAAAGGCAAGTAAGCTTTAGCGCCCAGCCCCACTTTTTCAAGAACAGCTAATGCTTTCTGATCCAAATCAGATTCGGATAAGAAAGACCCCCAGCATTTCCAACGTAACGGCATTTTGCCCAGCAAAGCTAACTTCACGTTAGAAATCAAATTGTCTTTACCAAACAGCGTCAGAATTTGGTAGGTTCTTGCTAAATCGAGTTGTGCACGCTTAGCTGTTGGCAACTTAGTCACATTTTTACCAGCAAGAGTGATGGTTCCGGAGTCTGATGCGAGGTCTCCGGAGATGAGATTAAACAGTGTTGTCTTACCGGCGCCGTTTGGTCCGATTAATAGATGCCTCTCGCCTGCATTCACAGTGAGATTGACGCCCTTGGTCACTTTCAGGCCACCAAAGGATTTGCTTAAATCGGAAACTTGAAGAATGGGATTCATGTTGGCGCTCATTCTTTACTTGGATGCAGTTAGTGCGTTTTTAATGCGAGCAAATCCAGCGACAATTCCACCTGGAATGAACATCACAATGAAGATAAACACCAAACCTAATAAGGTTACCCAGTGATCTACATATTGGCTTGCCACATTCTTTAACAACATCACTAGAGCTGCGCCAATAACCGGACCCATCAAGGTGCCAGCACCGCCAGCAATCACCATCAAAAGCATCTCAGCAGAGTTTGCTAATGAAAGGCTGTGTGGGCTAATAAATTGGTGATAGTAGACATACATAATTCCACCAATTGAACCGAAGAAGCCACAAGCAGTGAAGGTTACCCAGCGAATCAGCCAAACATTAAAGCCAAGCGCACTCATCCTGCGAGGCTGATCTTTAGTTCCACGAATGGTTGCGCCAAAAGGAGAGCGTACCAAGATCGCAATTGCAATCCAAACCAATAAAAATACAAAAAGAGTGAAGTAGTAAAAATAGCTCGCTTCACCTAAATCAAATCCAAAAATATGTGGCCTGGTAATGCCAGAGATTCCGTTATCACCACCAGTAACGCTAGCCCAGCGATACGCTAAGCCCCACAGAATTTGCCCAAACGCCAAGGTAATCATCAAAAAGCTGATGCCTGTAGCACGCAGAGCAATCAGACCAAAGATGCCGGCGATGACTGTAGTGCTGATAATTGCGATCGCCGCAGTACTGGCATGACCCCAACCCAGCTTCACAGTTAACCAACTACTGATATAAGCCGCTAAACCCAGATATCCTGCATGGCCCAATGAAGTCAGGCCGGCATAACCCACGAGTAAATTCAGACTCATAGCAAAGATGCCAGCAATCAGAATTTGGCTTGCTAAGTTGGTGTAATAGGTACCCCCAAGAATCAGCGGGAGTGCAGCTAATACAGCAAGGAAGGCAATATAAAAAATGCGGTTCAAGCGCTAATCTTTCCAAACAAGCCACGCGGGCGGACAGCCAAAATAATCAGCATTGGTAAAAACAAAATGATGTAAGCCAAGTCTGGGAACAGTGCTTGACCAAAGCTGTAAATAAAGCCAATCAAAAAGCTGCCAATGAATGCGCCTAATAAACTGCCGAGGCCACCCAGAATTACCACCACTAACGCAATCGGCAGCATGTCCGCATCCAGACCTGGATAAACTGACAAAATCGGAGCGGCTGCAATGCCGCCTATGCCTGCCAAGGCTGCGCCTAGGCAAAAAACAATAGAGAACAACTTGGTGGCAGGCACACCAATGCCTTGCGCCATTTGGCGATCATCCACACTGGCACGAATCATGACGCCCAATTTTGTTTTATCAAGCAAGAGCCATAAGCCGAGCGCCACAAAAATACTGAAAACAACTAAAGCAATTCGGTACAGGGGAAAGGTTTGGCCAAGAATTTGAACCCCGCCAGCAAGAAAGCTAGGGGCTGCAACAGGGCGAGGATCTCCTCCCCAAAACCAAAGGCTGCAATCCGCTATGACAAATGCCACCCCCAAAGTGGCTAATACCTGCGACAAGCTGTTACCTGCTAGGCGGCGCAGAATGACTCTTTCTACAGCGATACCCAATAAACCAATGGCAATCGCAGCAGCAAGTATTGCCAAGAAAAATGAATGCCCTGCCTCAACCACACTTAATCCAACATAAGCACCCAGCATGAAGTAGGCACCATGAGACAGGTTGGCAATGCGCATTAATCCGAAGATTAATGAAAAGCCTGCTGCTAGGGTGAAAAGTACTCCCCCTAGAGCAAGGCTATTAAGACTCTGTATTAACCAAAATGACATGTGCAGCGAATCAGTTTTCTAAATTGTTCGCAGGCGGGTAATCTCTGGAGTAAACAGGGTTAGCCAGGAAGTCCTTCGCTTTATATGTCCAGAACTGACTAACCGCTGGGTAAGTTTTGATCACAACGTTAGTGAGCTTGCCATCTTTTTTCTCAACCTTACGGATATAGATATCCATGATTGGGTTACCCAAGGCATCTAATGTCACCTTGCCTCTTGGATCATTTGGCAATTGCACTGCACGCAATGCAGCCATGAAGGCATTCTTGTCTTCGATATTACCTTTAACGTCTTTTAATGCTTGCTCAAGCATTAACGCTGCACCATAAGCGCCCATGGAATAGTAACCAGGATCCTTTTTGTACATGGCGTTGAAGTCTTTTACAAACTTTGCATTAGCTGCGTTGTTGAGGTTTGCCGAATACCAACCAGTAGAAATAACACCTAGCGCATCGTCACCCATGAAAGGCAAGATACCTTCGTCGACTGTAGTCATCGCGCCAAGCAAAGGAATTTTTCCTTTTAAGCCATACTCGCTATATTGCTTTACAAACTTCACACCGTTACCGCCTGCAAAGGCTGCAAATACAGCATCAACGTTTGGCTTAATCTGGCCAATATAAGTACCGTAGTCCGCTACGTTCAAAGGAGTCCAGAGCTTTTGCACTACCTTGCCGCCGTTCTCTTCAAACGTTCTCTGGAAACCGGCTGCAATCTCATGACCAAAAGCAAAGTCATCGGCAATGATAGCAATGCGCTTGTACTTCAGGTCCTTAGCAGCGTACTCACCAAGCGCATGGCTTGGTTGAGCTGAACTACCAACGCCACGAACAAACCATGGATTAGGTTTACGTTGCGTCAAATCTTCAGCACCAGCAGATGGGGAGATCACCGGTACGCCTACTTTTTTAATGTAGTCATCTACTGCAATTGCTTCAAATGCTGCCAAAGGTCCAATAATGACTTGAACCTTATCTTTCTCTACCAGCTCTTGTGTTTTAGTTTTAGTAACAGCTGGTTGACCAGAAGTATCAGCAACAAATAGCTCTACCTTTCTACCGGCGATCGTATTGTTGCGTTCCTTCATAAACAGATTGATTGCCTCCTCCATCTGTTTGCCACCCGCAGCCAAGGCACCCGATTTGATGGTTAAGAAACCAACCCGAATCGGTGTGCTGTCAGCTGCAAAGGCTGCGGGGGTTAACAGCGCCCCCGTTACTGCAAGCGCTACGGCTTTTAGGTGGATCTTCTTCAACATAACTGTCTCCTCGCGGTGTTTTGTACTTTTTAATTTTAGTTTTAACGTCTTAGTTGATATACTACAATAAATTTAAATTTAAGCAATATTTTTCTGTAAATATTATTTATCTATATAAATCAATTACTTATAAAATTACCTAGCATCCTATAAAACCCTTGTGATATATTACGAACAATATTTATAGAGAGCCTAATATCTCTGAAACCATGATAGCCACGATTACAGAACCCGTAGAAGTAGACGGTCGACTGCTCCGCGAAAGAGTGTACGAGCAGCTTCGCCACGATATTTTGTCGTGTCAATTGATGCCTGGCGCCGAAATTCGGGAAGCAGAATTGGCTGCCCGCTTTGAAGTGAGCAAATCCCCTGTACGTGACGCCCTGATCAGCCTAGAGCGCGAAGGTTTGGTGATCACCATTCCACGCCAAGGCTATCGGGTCGCCCCTGTTTCAATTTCTGACATGTTGGACATGTTTCATTTGCGCGCAGCACTTGAGCGAGCCAATATCGAACGCGTCATTCGCCATGCGAGTGATGAGCAGTTACAAGCCTTAGATCAATACAAACACTTTGATGAAAGCCAATGGGAAGACGG
>CANBSM010000058.1 GCA_947372155.1 Burkholderiaceae bacterium | reverse complement strand
GAGGTCACGAATTCCCGAACCCGAAATATTTTCGGAGCGGAAGTCTTCATCAATAATGATGATTGGAAAACGAAATTTCATAAAAACTCCCCTACTAATTTATCCGAGACATTCGGAACCCACTTCTCAAAGTTGGCTAAATCTATTATTCGGCCGCCATCTGGCGAAACCGTGACTATATCGACAAAAGTCGCATTTTGCTGCACATCTCTTGGTAAGTAAACATGGCGAGCATAGACTTGATTGGCCAGGCTCTCGTGATACCCCGTAAAGGTAATCAAAAGATGCCAATTTCCATTCAATTCCGCCTTACCCAGGAAATCTTTTAAAGGGCTTGCCTCATCCACGCTATGCATCGCTGTCCAGGTCAAGGAAAAGACGGGACTCTCGGAACGATGGAGCTGCAACTCCACTGATCTGCGATAACGCTCACCCTCGCTTGTCATGCTTTCCGCGATAAGCCACAGTCGTAATTGCGCCTCAACAATATGAGAGCTGCGATCATTGGCTACACGGAACTTAAATGTTTTTACGCCGTCATGGTTACCAACCACAGCTACTTTAGAGAATCGCACGCCTGCAGTAGGCCTAGTAAAGCGCGCAAAAGCTAAACCCGTAGTCAGCGCAGAGTAAACAATGCCAAAGAACGCTTCAAACGTCACAATCGCATTAGGCCAACTGCCAACAGGGGTCATGCGACCGTAACCAATGGTTGCCATCGTTTGCACACTGAAGAAAAAGACATCCAGTAAAGAGCCTGGCTGAGCACTAGTAATGGCACCATCACCACACGCAATATAAGCAAAAGCAAATAAAAGGTTTGTCCCGAGATATACAAAGACAACTAGCAACATAAAGCTAGTCCAAGTGGTACCTAGTAACCAATGGTAGAAATTATTCTCTGGTCGCGCCATTTCGGAGCGCGAGAGCGAAGCACGATATTCTTCTAGATTAATCCGCGATGGACGGCGATTAAATAGAAATTTACGCACTGCCGTTATGGCTTAGGTCTTAGGCAGGGTAACGCCCCGCTGACCTTGATACTTACCACCGCGATCTTTATACGATGTTCCACACACTTCATCGCTCTCAAAGAAGAGTACTTGTGCACAACCTTCACCCGCATAAATTTTGGCAGGCAATGGTGTGGTGTTTGAAAACTCTAATGTGACATAACCTTCCCACTCAGGCTCAAATGGCGTGACGTTCACAATAATGCCGCAGCGAGCATACGTACTCTTGCCAACGCAGACAGTTAATACGCTACGTGGAATCTTGAAGTACTCCACTGTTCTTGCCAATGCAAAAGAATTTGGTGGAATGATGCAAACATCACCCTTGAAGTCGACGAATGATTGTTCATCGAAATTCTTCGGATCAACGATGGTGCTATTGATGTTCGTAAAGATTTTGAATTCGTTTGCGCAACGAATGTCATAGCCATAGCTTGAAGTGCCATAACTTACGATTTTGTTGCCGGCGGCGTCTTGGCGAACTTGGCCAGGTTCAAATGGGCTGATCATGCCTTGCTCGCCCATGCGGCGGATCCAGTGGTCTGATTTAATAGTCATGACCGAATTGTAAAACCTTCGCCCACACCTGCCGACGAATTTATTGGGGTTTTTGGCTAAAAACGACCCTCTCCGGGGCGTTATAGATCTCAAAGTGTTTGCCGGAGCAACGGGAGAGGATAGTGAGATTCGTCTTGCGCGCCAGCTCCAGGCCCATCAAGGTCACGCCCGAGCGGGTCAGGAGAAAAGGAATGCCCATCTGGGCCCCCTTGATCACCATCTCTGAGGTGAGGCGCCCCGTAGTAAAGAAAATCAAATCCTTGCCCGGCTTATTGGCTAGCCACATCAAGCCAGAAATCGAGTCGACCGCATTATGGCGACCAACATCTTCAATAAAGTGCAGCAGTCGCACCCCATCCTGGCCGTCGCGTTCATAGACTGCGCAGGCATGGACCGAACCAGACTTCTTATAAATGGTGTCATGCATCCGAATCGAGTCAATCAAGGCAACTATTGCCTCTTGGGAGAGTTGCGGACCCTCGGGAAGCTGAATGGCGTCCATCTCCTCGATCAAGCCACCAAACATGGTTCCCTGACCACAACCAGTTGTTACTACCCGCTTGCTGGTTAAGGCATCAATATCGACAGTGCTGCGGTGGGTCTTAACGGCAGCTGAGTCGGTCTCCCAATCTACTTGGATACTTTCGATGTCATCAGGCGACTCTACAAGGCGCTGGTTGCGCAAATAGCCTAAGACCAATGCTTCTGGGGCGCTCCCCAAAGTCATCAGCGTCACCACTTCACGCTTATCCAGATAGATAGTTAAAGGCCGCTCCCCAGGAATATGAGTCTTTTTTAAGCGGCCCAGCTCATCCATCACCTCGACCTCGTGCACCAAGGGTACGGAGGCAGAAGACATCTGAATGGTTGGTTTTACTGCCATAAAATACTCTCTAAGGTCGGGCTAAACTCAATTTTATCGGGGTTTAAGAACACTCCGAAGTGCTTTACTTTAACCGCAGACTAAAATCACTGCATTAGCCAGCATAATTGAGTACTGCACCCTATTTGACTGTTTTCCCTTCTTATTAACCTTCTTATTTAAGTCCGCATTACATGAGCAGTTCCGAACGCCGCCTTCTTGTTACCTCCGCCCTACCGTATGCCAATGGTCAAATCCATATCGGCCATTTGGTGGAATACGTACAGACCGATATTTGGGTGCGCTTTCAAAGAATGCGTGGTCATGAGGTTCACTATGTTGGCGCTGATGACACACATGGCACCCCCATCATGTTGCGCGCTGAAAAAGAAGGCATCACCCCTAAAGAACTCATTGCGAATGTTTGGAAAGAGCATAAGCGCGACTTTGATAACTTCCTCATTTCGTTTGATAACTACTACACAACTGATAGCCCTGAGAATGAGAAGTTAGCGCAAAGTATTTATCTCAAGCTGCGTGATGCTGGCTTGATTGAAAAGCGTGCGATTGAGCAAGCTTACGATCCCGTTAAAGAAATGTTCCTCCCGGATCGTTTCATCAAAGGCGAGTGCCCTAAGTGTGGCGCTAAAGATCAGTATGGCGATAACTGTGAAAAGTGTGGCGCAACGTATTCACCTACAGACCTGAAGAATCCTTTCTCAGTAGTGAGTGGTGCAACCCCTATTAAAAAGATTTCTGATCACTATTTCTTTAAGCTGTCTGATCCACGTTGCGAAGAGTTCTTACGCGACTGGACGCAAGTCAAAACACCATTGCAGCCTGAAGCTCGCAATAAGATGAAAGAATGGGTTGGTCAGCCAGGAGAAAGCAAGCTGGGTGACTGGGACATCTCCCGCGATGCCCCGTATTTTGGCTTTGAGATCCCCGATGCACCAGGCAAGTACTTCTATGTATGGCTTGATGCCCCGATTGGTTACTACGCTAGTTTCCTCAATTATTGCCAGACTAAAGGCATGAATTTTGATGAGTGGGTCAAGCCAGATTCCACTACTGAGCAATATCATTTTATTGGTAAAGACATTCTGTATTTCCACACCTTATTCTGGCCCGCTACCTTGAAATTTGCCGGCTATCGCACACCAACCAACGTATTTGCTCATGGCTTCTTAACTGTTGATGGCGAGAAGATGAGTAAGTCACGCGGCACTTTGATTTCTGCCAACAGCGTGATTGAGTGCGGCTTTAATCCTGAGTGGTTCCGTTACTACTTCGCAACCAAGCTCAATGACAGCATGGAAGATTTAGATTTAAATCTGCAAGACTTTGTTGCGCGCGTGAATAGCGACTTACTTGGTAAGTACATCAATATTGCAAGTCGTAGCGCGGGCTTCTTAGTGAAACGATTTGGTGGCGTAGTTTCCGATGAAGCAATGAGTAATCCACTGCTCAAAGAGATTGCTGCTGCTAGCGAAAAAATAGCTGAACTCTATGAGGGGCGTGAATACGCAAAAGCACTGCGCACCGTGATGGAGTTGGCTGATAAGGTAAACGGCTTTGTAGATGAGAACAAGCCATGGGAAATCGCTAAAGATCCAGAGCGTGAAGCGGATTTGCAAAGAGTCTGTAGCATCACCTTGGAAGCATTTCGGATGATGAGCCTTTATCTGAAGCCAGTGATTCCTCAAGTTGCAGCTGGCGTTGAGGAATTCTTCTCCTTGCCACCCCTTTCCTGGTCAGACATTAATACCCCACTCTCCAGCAAGAACCCTATCAAGCCCTATAAGCACCTGATGACCCGCGTGGAAGCCCCTCAAATTGAGGCTTTGCTAGCGGCAAACTTGTAAAAATACCCCTAAAAAGCACCTATAATGGCGGTTGTAGTCACTAGGTAACTTTTCGAATTAATTTCATAAGTTATTGAATTTATTGAGTATTTTAGGAAATGCCATGGCAAGATATCAATCCGAAATCACCCAGTTCTTAACTGAACTCAAAACCGAGCATCCACAGCTCGAAGCTGAACAGCAAGCCGGTCGCGCGCTCCTGTGGGATAAAGAACCATTGAGCGTTGAAGATCAACGTCGCGCCAAAGAGGCAAAACTCAAGCAACGCGCTTACGTGTATTCGAATGACTGAGCCTAGCGCACAGCCGATGTCGGATTTGCTCGATAGCACTCCATCGGTTACCGATGGTATGTCATCCGCTTTCGCCAAACTATATGGCGAACCGCTTTTTAAGCTCCCTACCGATCTTTATATTCCACCAGATGCACTGGAAGTTTTTCTAGAAGCATTCGAGGGACCATTAGATCTGTTGTTGTACTTGATTCGCAAACAGAACTTCAACGTTCTCGATATTCCAATGGCGCAGGTTACTCAGCAGTACCTGAGCTATGTTGATCAAATTCGTCATCACAACCTTGAACTGGCTGCCGAGTATTTACTCATGGCTGCCATGTTGATTGAAATTAAGTCTCGCATGCTCCTGCCGATGAAGAAGGCAGACAGTGAAGAAGAAGTAGAAGATCCACGCGCAGAATTAGTGCGTCGCCTCTTAGAGTACGAGCGCATGAAGTTAGCAGCGCAAGAGCTTGATCAGATTCCACAGCAAGGTCGTGATTTCCAGGTGGCACATGGCTATGTTGACACTACCGTTGCCATTGCTTGGCCAGATGTCAATGTAGAAGACTTGCAAATGGCTTGGCGTGACGTTTTGCACCGCGCCAAACTCACTCAGCATCACACCATTACCCGTGAAGAATTATCGGTGCGTGACTTTATGACACGTATCTTGCGTCGTTTGCAAAGCACCAAATTTGTAGAGTTCAGTGAGTTATTTGAAGAAGCCATTAACTCTGGCAAAGGCATACCGGTTGTCATCGTGAACTTCATCGCCATGCTTGAGCTCTCACGTGAAGCCTTGGTAGAAATTACTCAGGCGGAGCCCTATGCGCCAATTTACGTGCGACTTGCTTATACCCCCGTTGCATGAAAATCATTAGCGACATACAAGAATTACGTGACCACTTAAGAGGTCAAAACCGCGCTTCATTTGTACCGACCATGGGCAACCTTCACGAAGGTCACCTCTCGTTGATGCGCCTGGCAAGACAGCATGGTGATCCAGTTGTGGCCAGTATCTTTGTAAACCGTTTGCAATTTGGTCCTAACGAAGATTTTGATAGCTATCCACGCACTATGCAGGCAGATATCGATAAACTAGAAAAAGAAGGTGTGTACATCTTATTTGCACCTACCGAGCGAGATCTCTATCCACAGCCACAAGAATATCGAGTTGATCCACCACAGCAGTTAGGCGACATCCTCGAAGGTGAGTTCCGTCCAGGATTCTTTAAGGGTGTTTGCACCGTTGTACTCAAACTCTTCTCTTGCGTACAGCCTAAGGTGGCCGTGTTTGGCAAAAAAGATTATCAGCAACTGATGATCATTCGTCAGATGGCTACGCAGTTTGCTTTGCCGGTGGAAATTATTCCCGGTGAAACCATTCGCGCGGAAGATGGGCTTGCCCTCTCTTCACGTAATGGCTATCTCTCGGTTGAAGAGCGTGCTGAAGCACCAGAGTTAATGAAGGCGCTCAAAGAAGTTCGGGAACGCGTCATCCAACTGAAGGATCGCAATAGCCACTCTATTTCCGAGATCGAAAAAGCTGCGGTTGCCTCTTTAGCTAAACGTGGCTGGCAACCAGACTACATCGCTATTCGTCAACAAAGTGATTTGGCCCCTGCTACCAATGAGCAATTACAAGCTGGTGAGCCACTCGTCATTCTGACTGCAGCTAAGCTTGGTAAAACAAGACTGATTGATAACCTCGAAATCTAAGTCTTGGGGTCGGTCAAGATATTGATTATGCCCTTGTAAGAGTCTCAATAGCCTTGATGTTATCTGCATAGTGGCCAAATTCTCTTAACAAGCTGTCACGCTTACCGATTTCAAAATCCGCGAATTCAAAACCAGGTGCTACGGCACAGCTAACTAAGCAAAACGAGTTTTGACTGATTGGCTTGGCAGCAAACCAAGTATTGGCAGGAATGGTAGCCTGCAAGCATTTTGAATCCAGCCCTAACTGAATGGTTTG
>CANBSM010000057.1 GCA_947372155.1 Burkholderiaceae bacterium | reverse complement strand
CGAGGAGGGGGACTCGAACCCCCACACCATTTCTGGCGTCAGGACCTAAACCTGGTGCGTCTACCAATTTCGCCATCCTCGCGATATCCGCAAACTGCCAAGCTTAGACTTCACTCTAAAGACCGTAATTCTACAATGCCTAGGGTTTTTGAGGATCTTTTAGGCCTTGTAGAGCAAAGCTACCGCATGGACAGCAATGCCCTCGCCCCTTCCTAAATGGCCTAGAGATTCATTTGTTTTGGCCTTGAGGTTGACGTGGCTGGGGGTCACAGCCAAATCTGCAGCAATATTACGAAGCATTTCTGGCAAAAAATCTGCCAATTTAGGCTTTTGGCAAATAATTGTGGCATCCACGTTACCAATCTGAAATCCTGCTGCTTGGATCTTTTGCAAGGCGCTTCTTAGCAAAATTCGGCTGTCCATATCCTTAAATTGGGGATCCGTATCCGGAAATAACTGCCCAATATCATTTAAGCCTGCAGCGCCCAATAAAGCATCTGTCAGCGCATGCAACAAGGCATCTGCATCGGAGTGACCCAAAAGACCTTTCTCAAAAGGCACATGAACGCCGCCCAAAATCAGCTTACGGTCAGCTACTAGTGCGTGCACATCGTAACCCTGGCCAATGCGGAATTGCGGAATATGGAGGTTGCTTTGAGTCATATTGAATTTCTCGTTATTTGCCGCTTGAACTTAAGAGCAATTGCATTAATTCCCAATCGGCTGGGTGTGTCACTTTAAAGTTGCGCAAGGCACCCTCAATCAATAAAGGTTTAGCTCCGGCTAATTCGATTGCGCTAGCTTCATCAGTAACGTCAGCCTCTAGACGGATCGCATTCTCAAGAGCATCATGCAATTGCTTTAAACCAAACATCTGTGGTGTTTGCGCCTGCCAGAGATGCTCGCGTGGAATCGTTCTTTCTGCGTGAGGAATATTTCCTGCGATCACAGAATCCAGATCAGCCTGCTTTAAGGTGTCAGCCAAGGGAATAGCCAAGATGCCGCCAGTAATTGATGTCTGTACAGCGCTAATAAGTTTCTCAATTAATGCAGGAGTAATTCCCGGCCTTGCTGCGTCATGAACCAATATCCAGTCATCCTCAGAGATTCCAGATTTCATCATTGCCGCTAAGGTGTTTCGGACGGTTTCTTGCCGCGTTGGGCCTCCTGTCGGCACCACATGAATATCAGCCCCAGTATTAGAAATGGTTTCTAAAATAGGATTCTCGATAAAACCTGGGCTGACAGCAATCCAAATAGATTGAATTGGAGCGGATGCCTTAAAGGCTTCTAGGGCATAAGAGACCATAGGTTTACCGGCAAGCTGCTGAAACTGCTTGGGCAACTCTCCGCCCAGACGCGAGCCCACCCCTGCCGTAGGCAAAAGGGCATGACATTTCTTGTGCGAATGATTTGCAGAGTCCATACCTAATTCTATAATGAGCACAGATGTCTGATGCATTAAATCTAGTACCCCCTATACCTGCTCCGCGGGCTGGGCAGCGCTTTACCTTTTCAGGGCTAGTAGGCTCAGCAGATGCAGCCCTAATCGCCCAGACAGCCCTTCGGTATCGCAGCAATTTTTCGGTCATGGTCATTTTCTGCGCTCAAGCCCAGGAAGCCCAAAGACTTCTTGAAGAAATCCCTGCATTTGCTCCGCAACTCAAAACCAGGCTTTTGCCTGATTGGGAGATTCTTCCCTATGATCATTTTTCGCCGCATCAAGATTTAGTCTCTGAGCGACTCGCTACTCTTTATGAATTACTTAATGGCAGTTGTGACATTGTTTTGGTGCCAGTGACTACTGCGCTACAAAGATTAGGCCCGCCGAATTTCTTATCTGGCCATACCTTTTTCTTTAGGCAAGGTGACAAGCTCAACGAGGCAGCATTAAAACTCCAATTGCAACAAGCCGGTTATGACCCAGTCAGTGCCGTAATGCGCCCTGGTGAATACAGTATTCGTGGCGGACTATTCGACTTATTTCCGATGGGATCGAATCTTCCTTACCGATTAGATCTCTTTGGTGATGAAATTGAACAGATTCGCGCCTTTGATCCAGATACACAGCGTAGCCTTTACCCAGTTAAAGAAGTGCGCCTTCTTCCTGGGCATGAATTTCCATTTGATGATGCTTCACGCACTGCCTTTAGAAGTCGTTGGAGAGAAGTCTTTGAGGGCGACCCCACCCGTTGCTCAATTTACAAAGACGCCAATCTTGGCATACCTAGTGCTGGGATTGAGTCCTACCTACCCCTTTTCTTTGAAGAGCAATCCAATCTTTTTGATTACTTCCCTCGCTCGGGTGATCCTGTTTGGCTCGTCAGCATTGGCAATGTCGAGGATACGATTAAGGGCTTTTGGAAAGATACGCTTTCGCGTTATGAGTTTCTCAAGCATGATCTCGATCGCCCTATTCTGCCCCCAAAAGAATTATTTCTAGATGTAGATGAATTTTTTAGTACATCAAAATCCTATGCACGACTAACACTCGAAAAGGATGCTGCAGAGAAGAGTCAATTCCTCGCAGTTCCGGATATCGCAGTTCATCGTCGTGATGCTGATCCCATCAGTCTCCTTCGTAAAGTTGTGGAATCTGAAAAGGTGCGTGTACTAGTTTGTAGTGATAGTGCCGGGCGCAAGGAATCGATTCGACAACTTTTTGATGAGAGTAATTCAGTTGCCAGTCAGGATGGCAAGCCGCTCTACCCTCTAAAGCCAGAGGGCTTTGACAGCATTGCCGAGTTTATTAAAAGCGATTGTTTATTTGGTTTAGTAACCGCACCACTCTTTAATGGATTTTCTTGGCCCTCTGAAAATCTATTAGTCATTACAGAAGCTGAGTTATTCACCACAACAGCACGACAAAGGCGCAAAGGTAAGGCAAATGAGAGTGCTGATCCTGACATGCTGTTTAAGGATCTTTCTGAGCTCAAGATTGGCGATCCCGTGGTGCATGCTGAACATGGCATTGGGCGCTACCAAGGTTTAGTACTGCTAAATTTAGCCCCGCCAAAAGAGGCGCCTATTTTTGAAGAGTTTTTGCATTTGCAGTATTCAGGCGAAGCTACCTTATATGTTCCTGTTCAGCAGCTGCAAATGGTTACGCGTTATGCGGGGTCTGACCCTGATTCAGCCCCACTGCATCAGCTAGGTTCCGGGCAATGGGATAAAGCTAAGCGTAAAGCCGCCCAACAGATTCGAGATACCGCTGCAGAGCTATTGAGCCTGTATGCCGCCAGAGCAATACGCAAAGGCCATGCTTTTGAGTTTTCAGCACATGACTATGCTGCTTTCGCAGAGAGCTTTGGCTTTGAAGAAACCCCAGACCAAGCCAATGCCATTGCTGCTGTGATTGGAGATATGACTAGCGGCACGCCAATGGATCGCTTAGTTTGCGGCGATGTCGGCTTTGGTAAAACAGAGGTGGCATTACGTGCAAGCTTTGTTGCGGTTATGGGTGGTAAACAAGTCGCTATTTTGGCCCCCACCACCCTTCTTGCAGAGCAGCATGTTGCTACCTGGAAGGATCGCTTTGCAGATTGGCCAGTACGCATAGTTGAGCTTTCTCGCTTTAAAACCACCAAGGAAATTAATGCCGCCCTAGAGGCAATTGCCAAAGGCGATGCAGACATCATTATTGGTACACACAAGTTACTTTCTAAGGAAACTCAGTTTGCTAATCTTGGTTTGGTGATTGTTGATGAAGAGCATCGCTTTGGGGTTCGACAAAAAGATGCTCTGAAAGCACTCCGCGCAGAGGTAGATATTCTGACGCTAACAGCTACACCTATTCCAAGAACATTGGGGATGGCTATGGAAGGTTTACGTGAGCTTTCTATCATCGCCACAGCCCCTCAGAAGCGTCTAGCAATTAAGACCTTTGTTCGTCGCGAGGGTGACGGCGTCATTCGCGAAGCCGTCCTACGTGAAATTAAACGTGGTGGCCAGGTCTACTTCTTGCATAACGAAGTGGAAACTATTCAGAATCGTAAACACGCCTTACAAGAGCTCATTCCTGAGGCACGCATTAGTGTTGCCCATGGGCAGATGCATGAACGAGAACTAGAATCTGTCATGCGTGAGTTTGTTACGCAGCGCACCAATATTTTGCTTTGCACTACGATTATTGAAACCGGTATTGATGTACCGACAGCCAACACCATCATCATGCATCGCGCTGATAAATTTGGCTTAGCTCAGCTGCATCAATTACGCGGTCGCGTGGGTCGCTCGCATCACCAGGCTTATGCCTATTTACTAGTGCCAGACCCTGAAGCCCTCAGTAAGCAAGCGCAATTGCGTCTTAATGCCATTCAAGCCATGGAAGAACTTGGCTCAGGCTTCTACTTAGCCATGCATGATTTGGAGATTCGTGGCGCCGGAGAGGTACTAGGTGATAAACAATCCGGTGAAATTCATGAGATAGGCTTTCAGCTGTATACCGAGATGCTCAATCGTGCAGTCAAATCGCTTCGTAGCGGCAAAGAACCAGACTTACTATCACCGCTCCAAGCTACCACCGACGTTAATCTCGGGGTGCCTGCATTATTTCCTGAAGATTACTGCCCTGATGTTCATGAGCGCCTGTCTTTGTATAAGCGCTTTGCTGGCACCAACGACTTCTCGGAACTTATGGGATTGCGTGAAGAATTAGTAGATCGCTTTGGCGACCTCCCCGATCAAGCTAAATCTTTTTATGAAACCCATCGCCTGCGTTTAGAAATGACTGGCTTTGGGATTAAAAAGATTGATGCAACACCTGTCTCCATTCAGATTCAATTTATTCCGAATCCCCCAATTGATCCTATGAAGATCATTCAGTTAATCCAGTCATCCAAATACATACAACTCAATGGCCAAGATAGGTTAAAAGTGCTCCCCCAGAAAGACCGTGAATTTGAGAAGCTAGAGCAACGTCTTGATGCCATCCGCAATATATTGCGACGCCTCAATGAATCTGCGGTATTAAGCACCGCAAAAGTAAGCTAATAATCCGATTATTATTGAGCTATGGCCAAATACCAAGTCCTTGTGATTATCTCTAAAGAGCCAATTGCCCAGAAGCTTATCTTTTCAATAAAAGATCAAGCCTTAAAAATTGGCGCCTCTCTACATACCATTGGCGGCCAACTTGGCAACGGAAGTTACTACTCTGAGCGCCTTGAATCAAGCGCCCATCTAGATACCAATCAACGGGAGCAATTGCGATCTATTGCAGCAAGCTTTAATGCAGATCTATGCTTTCTCAGTCCCGATCTATTGCCAAAAGATATTCGTGTACTGGCGATGGATATGGATTCCACCTTGATTAATATTGAATGTATTGATGAGATTGCTGACTTCACAGGCAAGAAATCTGCTGTTGCTGAAATTACGGAAGCCACCATGCGTGGTGAGATTAAAGACTTTAAAGAGAGCTTGAGAAGACGTGTTGCTTTGTTAGAAGGAGTGCATGCCGATGCGCTTGAATCTGTTTACCGCGAACGCCTGAGACCCAACCCTGGCGCAATAGAGCTTTTAGCTGGCGCCAACGAACGAGGCCTTTACACCCTTCTTGTCTCTGGCGGATTTACCTTCTTTACAGAAAAGTTAAGAGAGCAATTAGGCTTTAAGCAAACCCAGGCCAATACACTAGAAATCATTGATGGCAAGCTGACCGGTCAAGTGCTGGGAGATATTGTTGATGGTGCTGCGAAGGCAGCCCATCTAGATGACGCTTGTGTCCGCCTTGGCTGCACGAAGGCCAACGCCATCACAATGGGCGATGGTGCCAATGATCTGATCATGATGAATGGTTCAGGCATCAGCGTAGCCTATCAGGCTAAACCAATCGTTAAAGAAAAAGCCGACGCGGCTTTTGACCGAGTCGGCTTGGATGCCGCTTTACTACTGATCTCTTAAGTTTTTACCCAAGAGATCAGGGTAATCGTTGCGCGTGTTCTTCTTATAGGCGCTCAAATATAGTAGCGATACCTTGTCCGCCACCAATACACATGGTCACCAAAGCATATTTACCTTGAACACGTTGTAACTCATGAATTGCTTTAGTAGCAATCGCTGCTCCAGAGCAACCAATTGGATGACCTAATGCAATGGCACCACCGTTGACGTTGGTCTTGGCTGGATCTAAGCCTAAACCTTTAGTAACAGCCAATGCTTGAGCAGCAAAAGCTTCATTAGACTCAATGACATCCATTTGATCCAGTTTGAGACCGGCACGCTCAAGCGCTAATTTAGTTGCCGGAATGGGACCTTCACCCATGATGTGGTTTGGTACACCAGCTACTGCATAAGACACCAAGCGAGCGATAGGTTTATGACCAGCTTTCTTGGCAGTCTCCGCATCAGCCAATACAAAGAATGCAGCACCATCATTAATGCCTGATGCGTTACCAGCCGTTACAGAACCACCTTCTTTTTTGAACACTGCCTTCATTTTGGCAAGCGTTTCCATAGTAGTTTCAGGCTTAACATGCTCATCCGTATCAAACACGACATCACCCTTACGAGTTTTAATAGTGATTGGCACGATCTGGGACTTAAAGCGACCTTCTTTAATGGCGTTGGCTGCACGACGATGGGATTCCATTGCAAGCGCATCTTGCTCATCACGCGTTAACTTCCATTTTTC
>CANBSM010000056.1 GCA_947372155.1 Burkholderiaceae bacterium | reverse complement strand
GCATACGTCCTAGATCCACCTTCTTGTTCATCGCGATACAGATCAACGCCAAACTGCAAAGCGTAGGTATTGAAACTCAACTTAGGACCATCATTAATATTAGATGGCGATGATGTTCCAGTCTTACCAATAATCCGAGCCCAGTCATTTGCGCCCTTCTGTACACCACTTTGTGGATCGATCAAGTTGAGATCACCACGGCGCTGATCCAAGGTATCAACAGCAGTTTGTGCATAGAGCTGAACCAATGAAGGCAATGCCGGGTATACAGCAACCTCAATACGCTCACCGACCTCAGGAGTAATTTGCGGTGATACAACAACCGTTGGTGTGGGTGTAGGAGTAGGTGTTGGTGTTGGTGTTGGTGTTGGTGTTGGTGTGGGTGTGGGTGTTGGTGTGGGTGTTGGTGTGGGTGTTGGTGTTGGTGTTGGTGTTGGTGTTGGTGTGGGTGTTGGTGTGGGTGTGGGTGTTGGTGTGGGTGTTGGTGTGGGTGTAGGTGTAGGTGTAGGTGTGGGTGTAGCAACAGGTGGTTGGGTAGCCAAATACCAAGAGTTATTTGCTCCTGTAGAGCCGCCCTTTAGAAGTTGGTACTCATAGGCACCAGCAGCCACACGCTGAGACAATGTAAATGCATTTACACCAGATGTTCCGTTTACCAAAATCACCGGAATGCCATTGCCAGTAGTGCGATAGCCTAATCCGCCTTTATTAATTACAGAGACAGAAGTTGATCCAGAAGTATTTCCACTGACAGTCATCGTATCTGCCACTGGACTAGTCGCAGGAGTGTATACATTGGTAATGAAGCTGCCATTAGCGCCAACATAATTACCATTGACCGTTAAATTTGTAGCAGCCCCGTTAAATGACGGTGCAACCATTCCAGTATTTGTGAGGTTGCCATTAATCACACCGCCGCCTTGTAAGGTGGCGCCTGATGCTACGCTAACCGTACCAGTTCCACTAGTCGGCCCAATTGAGCCTGTCAGAATCATGCCGCCGGCATTAATGTTGGTATCGCCACCGTAGAGATTTGTACCAGAAAGAGTTAAGATGCCTACCCCATCTTTAATGAGACTACCTGTGCCACTCATATTTCCAGCGTATGTTCCGGCGGTACTTTGTGTAAATTGAACGGTAGCATTGTTCGCAATATTTCCTTGCAAACTAGCTGTATTACCTGAGAGTAATCCAGCAGCGACGGTCGTACCACCACTGTATGAATTTACTCCTGACAAAGCCAATGTACCTGCCCCTGCTTTGGTAAATCCACCTGTACCGGTGATAGCTCCGGATAAACCTACATTATTTCCATTAGTGTTTACGGTGCTAGCACCAGTTACGCTTACATTGTTAGCCAAGTTCACGGCTGAGTTTGCTTGCAAGGTAGCGGCATTTGCCATTGCTAAAGTGCCAGCACCAAGTGCCGCATTGTTTGTTACAGCAATCGTGCCCGCATTTAAAGAAGTGCCGCCAGTATAGGTATTGGCACCAGATAAAAGTAGGGTGCCAGTACCCGTTTTTTGAATACTCGAAGCAGCAGCTGGGCTAGCTTGATCCTGAATCACCCCAGAAATCGCAAGACTTGATGTGCCATCAACGGCTACTTTGCCCGCTACAAGCTCATATCCTGAAGCACTATTCATCACAACATTAGAGCTATTGGTTACGTTAATAATATTGAGGCCAGTGACTACGTTATTAAAACTAGTATTTACCAGGCCGTTAAAGCTTAAGGTCTCTTGAGTATTGCCCTTATTAAAATTGATCCCGCCGACTAAAGTAGATCCACCATACAAGGTGACTGTATTATTAGAGCCGCCCGCTGTCGAACCAACAAAATTAATCGCAGTAGCACTTGCGCTAGCAGCAATAATTTTTCCGTAGTTATTGATATCTACACCAGGCTGCTGTGCGCTGTAGATCGCATAATTCGCTGCAGTTGGTGCACCAATTAAACCGCTGGCACTATTTGTAATGGTTGTGCGATTAGAGTTTGTATTGTTATCAACTTGTATGCCATTTCCTGAGCTTGCAGCGCCTGCCACACAATTCCCACCTGAAATCCCTGAGGGGCAGATGGTTCCCGAGTTAGTGATATTTGCCGCGCCAGTAACCTGAATACCATTAGATGCGCCTTGAGCAGCAATCGTTCCAGAGTTATTTACTGACACAGTATTTGAAGTATTAACAATCTGAATACCATTTGCATTAAGGCCATTAGTTGTTATTGAGCCGGAATTTATAATCGAAGCTACACCACCAGCCACCTCAAAACGAATACCAACGCCCAATGCTCCGCTAGTGGTAATTGAGCCAGAGTTGCTAACTGAATTATTGACAGCACCTCCAGTTGCCCCAGATGACAAATAAATACCATTAGAACCGTTGGTGGAAATCGGGCCACCAGAAGTATTAATGGTTCCAGTATTGGTAATGCCATTTCCTAAGGAGCCGGCGTTGGAGGCGCTGACGTTAATAGCAGATGAGGCAGGGCCTAATGTACTAATGCTCCCATTATTAGTAATGGTATTTCCACCATTTTGGTTTCGACCATTAATTCCTGCAGATATACCGTAGGCATAAGTACCGCCCGACGTAATGAGTGATCCGTTATTGATCGCCGTAAGATTGTTACCAAGACCAATGGTTGCTAACGAAGAACTTAAGGTTGTATTGGGATCTACAGTAATAGTGACGTTATTACCTAAAGTGGTAGCACTTTGCCCGGTTGGATAAGCTGGAGGGGTGGTGTATTGAGAATTAACACCAGTAGTAATTGCGCCCCCACTACAAACAATTGTTTCTCCACCGATTGGGGTATACGCATTCGTATTTCCAGAAGGCCCCTGAGTTGTCACCACACAATTTCCAGCGGCTAAGGCAATCTTTGAGCCCGCCAATAACAGCGCCCCTGCGAAAATTAAATTAAGGTAGGCGAACTTGGAGAGTTGATTTGCAGTCATAGCTAAGGGCTTTAGATTTAAATATTGGTAGAAATGATAATTACCTGCATAGTTAATATCTATTAACCTTAGAGCTAATATTCCCTATTTAAG
The DNA here is from genome assembly GCA_947372155.1 of Burkholderiaceae bacterium. The sequence continues at coordinate 3,716 of CANBSM010000056.1, read as the reverse complement.
GAATTCTCATTAAAGAATTGATATTTATAGAGTAAATTGAAGATGTAGCATTTGCTTGTTTAATCAAGAAATCCCACCCATAAGGAGAGTTTTTGTGAAAAAAATCATCATCGTTTTAAGTGCTGCACTCAGCTTTGCACTTCCTAGTTATGCATTCGCTGATCAAGCAGCTTGCGAAGCTAAGGCTGTGAGTAAAGAAGGTAAGCCACTCTATGGCGCTGCTAAAGATGCTTCAATTAAAAAATGTATGGGCGATACGAAGCCTAATGATTGCGAAGCTAAAGCAGTGAGCAAAGATGGCAAGCCACTCTATGGCGCCGCTAAAGCAGCCTCTATCAAGAAATGTGAAGGCGGTAAATAATCTTTATCAATTGAGCTTAGTTGCCGTATTAAAAAAGCCTCACAGTGTGAGGCTTTTTCTTATATAGCTTTAAAACGGCTCGTAGCCACCAGAAGAGTAACCGACAGAACCCATCGCCAGGTTATCGAACTTAGTGTACGGACCTTGCCAGCTTAAGCGCACAGTACCAATCGGACCATTACGCTGCTTACCAATGATGATCTCAGCCATGCCCTTATCGGTCGTTGTGTCTGGGTGATACACCTCATCACGGTAGATGAACATAATTAAGTCGGCATCTTGCTCAATAGCGCCGGACTCACGCAAATCTGACATGATCGGGCGCTTATTAGGGCGTTGCTCAAGACCACGATTTAACTGGGAGAGTGCCACTACTGGGCACTGCAATTCTTTTGCGAGTGACTTGAGTGAGCGAGAGATTTCAGAAATCTCGGTTGCACGGTTTTCAGAACCAGAGCCACTCATCAACTGCAAATAGTCAATCACGACCAAGCCAAGTGTGCCGCCAAAGTTTCTGGCAATACGACGTGCACGTGCGCGCAATTCTAGGCTTGATAAAGAACCGGTCTCATCAATCAAAATTTGGGTATTGCTTAAGCGAGCAATTGCATCCGTAACGCGTGGCCACTCATCATCTTGCAACTTACCAGTGCGCATACGGCCTTGGTCTACGCGCCCTACTGATCCGAGCAAACGGGCGGCCAATTGTTCGCCTGACATCTCCATCGAGAACACTACAACCGGCAAGCCTTCAGCAAGTGCAACGTTCTCTGCAATATTTAAGGCAAATGCAGTGTTGTGAGTAACGACATAATCATTCGTTACGTAAGTTCTTTGTGGGTGACTAACTGAAATACATTGCGCCTCAGACATTCTGGAGGGCTCAATACTGTGAAATGAAAGTCTGCGCTGACGATTCCAGCTTGCTCTTAACCTTTCAGTCTTTTCAGGCAGAGTAAACGCTTGAAAACCAGGGCCAAAGCTCATATTTAAAACATAACTTAGACGACCTAGCTTCTTTTCACCCTTGTAGGTATAACTAGTTTGCTTATGCGCTATTGAGCAAAAGCCCCCCAGAGATCTGGCTAAAGTTGCAACATCTTCAGATAATTGCTTGCTTGCTGTACAGAAGCGAATAGAGCCCCCCTTCTCAATCCATCCATCGGTATCCATCAAGCCCTGGAACAATGCAAGCCGAGAATTCTTGTTGGCCTCTAGATAAGTAGCAGGAATATATTTATCAAAACTTCTGCAACCGAGTACGCCCAATTCACCTAAAGCAGCTCTAAAATAATTTATCTTTACAGCTGCTCTTTGACCATTAGCGGCAATTCTTTCTTTTGAAACCAATCTCCAGTCGTATGCATTAGCATGCACCAACTCCATCTCATAGTTCGCAAGCAAATTCATGCGTTCTACAAGCTCAGGTGACTTAGTTGAAAACATAACTGATCCATGAGATAGGGCTAGAGTGCCATCACCTAACAACGCACCTAAAACCCATGGATGAATTGGCAATGCGTTCGAATGACCGAAATCGCCTGAGACCGGATCAATCCACAATCTATTTTTATATCGGACACACTGTAGCATTTCCATTAATCGAACGGTATTGATAACGCGCGGCTCAGACCAATCGCGATACATTACACGCCACAGGTGTTCATCGCAACACTCAGCTTGACGGCCATCGGAAAAAGTAACTTTGTATATCTGCTTAAGGCCTTGCGGATAAATACCAGTCACCATCGAATGCTGACCGTCAACAGAGGCTAGACGATCACCAAACTTAAGATCACCCATCAACTTCCAGCCATCAACCGTTTTCACTTTTGCATCCAGTGGTTGAGCCTTACCCATTGAGGGTCTTCCGGCAACAATGACCAAGTCACCTTTTTGCAGACCACTAGTTTGCTTATCTAAATCAATAAAGCCTGTGGCAATACCAGTGATGTCACTACCGCCTTGGCGGTTATAGAGCTCATCAATACGGGCCACAACAGCTTTGAGTAAAGGTTCAATCTCCAGATAGTCGGCTTTGCGACTACCTTCTTCGCCAATCTGAAGAATGCGTGATTCAGCCTCATCCAACAAAGTTCTTACCGTACGTCCTTCAGGAACGAATGCAGAATTAACAATGCTGTCTGAAACTTCAATTAAGCGACGCAAAATACTGCGGTCACGAACAATATCGGCATAGCCTTTAATGTTCGCCGCACTTGGTGTGTTTTGCGCTAATGAATTTAGGTAATCAATACCAACTAAATCGCCACCCTGCTCAGATTTAATAGCATCATGAACAGTAATAACGTCAGCGGGATGATTGTCGCCAACCAAACGAGCAATTGCTTTGTATATCAAAGCATGTTCGGGGCGATAGAAATCTTTGTCGTTTAATACTCCACCCAGGTTATCCCAAGAGGAGTTATCGATCAGTAGACCGCCGAGCAAAGATTGCTCGGCTTCTACAGAATGCGGTGGGACTTTTAAAGCCTGCACGACTGCATCCCCAGAACCCATCATGCCGGGATTCAGCGTAACGGAACGTGAACGGGATTCAGCCATGAGGCTAGTTTACAGATCTAAAACTTAAGCTTGCTCGCCAACTACACGAATAGTGATGTCTGCAACTACGTCGGTATGAACAGCAACCGCTACAGGGTGATCACCAACCATTTTCAATGGGCCAGTAGGCAAACGAACTGAAGACTTCTCAATTACAAAGCCCTTAGCTTTCAAAGCATCAGCGATGTCATGATTAGTTACAGAACCAAACAAACGACCGTCAACACCCGCTTTTTGACCGATTTCGAGAACCAAGTCTTTGAGCTTTGCGCCAACTACTTCAGCAGCAGCCAATTTCTCAGCGGCTAATTTTTCCAACTCAGCACGACGAACTGCAAAGTCAGCAATCGCCGCTTCAGTTGCACGACGCGCTTTACGTTGTGGGATTAAGAAGTTACGAGCGAAACCATCTTTAACGCGTACTACGTCGCCGAGGTTGCCCAAGTTTGTTACTTTTTCTAGAAGAATGATTTGCATTGAGGGCTCCCAATTATTTCTTATGTTGATCGGAGAATGGCAATAAAGCCAAGTAACGAGCACGCTTGATAGCAGTGTCTAATTGACGCTGATACTTCGCTTTTGTGCCTGTCAAACGAGCAGGAGTGATCTTGGCGTTTTCGCCAATGAAGTCCTTCAATGTGTCTACATCTTTGTAATCAATCTGTTCTACGCCAGCAACAGTGAAACGGCAATAACGCTTACGCTTGAACAATGGGTTCTGAGCTGGTTTCTTTTTGAAATCGGGTTTCTTTCCAAACGCCATGATGATTTCCTCTTTAATTTTTCAATT
>CANBSM010000055.1 GCA_947372155.1 Burkholderiaceae bacterium | reverse complement strand
CCCAATAGCGCAAAAAATCAGACGCCAGCTCACATACTGGGTTTAATTAAGCAAAACGATAAGCTTGGCCTTTGCTCAAACTGGACTCCTGGCACCGTCAATATTGTGAATGATGGGCGACAGGATGGCGAGTACTACGACCGGTCTACCCCCACAGGAAGACTGGAGCTCGACAATCAGTATTTAACTCCGGGGAGTGCGGTTAAGGTGGCTGCAATGAAGAACCAACTGTTAAATGATTTGGTACCCAATGAAATGAGGGCAGCTTTACCTGCCTCCTTAAAAACAGCACAAGATCAATCTAAACAGCAAATCATTGACTATTACCTCAGTCAACAGTCTTAAAATTTGCACCCCTGCGCTTATGGTTAGCGGGGGTTCAATTCTTTAGAGTTACTGCTTAATGTAGAAGTATTAATTAATAAACCACCTCAGGGTGGTTTATTCATATCGGCTTTCACGTAATATATCGCTGTGAGAACTAAAAATAATAGGAGACATAGATGATCTTTGCAATTTTGTTAATGGATAAACCTGGAACTGCAGATTTGCGTATACAAATTCGTCCAGAGCATCGTGCCTATTTGGCAAAGCTTTCTGATCGTATGGCTTTTGCAGGCCCACTGACATCAGAGGATGGCAAAACTACGCTTGGTAGTTTGATTGCAATAGACTTTCCAAGCAGGGCAGATGTAGATGCTTGGTTAAAAGACGAGCCTTATACAAATGCGGGAGTCTATGAAAAGCCTATTGTTCATGTCTTTAATAACATGTGGGCGCAAAAAGTAGGATTTCCACCAGCTTAAGTGCAAGCGTTTTTTAGTAACCAAAATAAAAGCCACCTTGAGGTGGCTTTAATATTTACAGGCATCAATTTATCAGCCCTTAGATCGGCTTAATTTGCACTTTCTTAAATTTGATTGTTCCACCTGCTGATTGCAAAGCAATGGGGCCTTGCGCAAACTTACTGTCTTGAGCGTCGCCGACCGTCACAGCGCCGTTGAGAGTGACTTTAAAGTGGGATCCATTAGCAACAATCTCCATGGTGTTCCAGCGCCCACCGGCTTTGGGTACTGGATCGACTTTGGCAACATCCACAATGGCGCCAGTTGCGTAAGCTTGCTCTGGACGCGTATCCCAAATATTGACTTCATAACAAGTGTATTGGCTCACTTTATTGGGGTCTTGGCAGCGGATAAAAATACCGCTATTAGTGTTGGACTCCGCCCAAAATTCCGCTTTGATTACAAAGTTCTTGTAAGTCTTGGTGCTTACTAAAAAACCATTGGGTTTATTGCCCTCGACAATACCGTTGCCGATCACCCAGTTGGCGCTGCCAATGATGTTCCAGCCATTCAAGCTTACGCCATCAATAAGGTCGGTAAAGCCATCTGAATTTTGGGCTTGCGCAACGCCACCTATACATAGGGTTGCAAGACAAACAAGTGATGAGGTCAGTTTTTTGATGATGGTTTTCATGAGGTCTCCGCGTGGTTATTTTTATTGGCTTGGATACATTTGATTGTTACTGATATTGGCCTATAAAGACAAGTAGATGCTTTCCCTGTAGCGCTTAATCCGAAACAGAGAACACTTACTAAGCCCAAAGAATTGAAAAAAATAGGTCGAAAGCAGCCTATGGATTGGTGGTTAAGGTTGACCCAGCCCTAAAGACTGTATTTATCCGTGTGATGTGCAGGCTGCAGGGGCGGGAATAGGGGGTATTCCTCTCGATGTTCAGTGCAGAATCAAGTAGACTTGAGTCCATGAATTCAACAAAATTGCGCATTATCTCTGCCGTCTCATTAATTGCTAGTCTTGGTCTAGCAGGCTGTGGCTCCATTGAATCAGCTGCTCAGGATGATTGCACCTCGATTGGCTGGCAAATTGGCAGTAAGGGCTACCAAGATTGCTACAAGGCTCGAGTTTATGAGCGCAAGTTGGATTACTCCCTTCCTCCTGGTGATAGACCTTCTCCGTCCCTTCTTTAATAGGGTAAACCCTTACTTGAAGTCCTTGAGCGCCGTCAAGGACATAGGGGCGTAAATAACCCAAAATTAAGTGTTATTTTGCGTATTGATCACCAGCTAAGTATTTGGCTTAGCAGGGTTTTTTAATATGCAAAGTGAGATAAAGCTCTGCATTGGTGCTGAGCACAAAATAGCATTAAATCTGAAAATTAGAGACTACGAACTATGAATCATCCAAAGCCTTCTGGAGAAGTCAAAGCAGTTGCCGTTGCTACTGCAGATGATTTGAGGGAAACCATTCGCCGCAAGAGTAAGTTAAAAGGGCGTCAAGCGGATGACACCTCGATTGCGGAAGTTCGTCAACTCATCGGCAACGCACCGCATCGTCGTGACCTGCTGATTGAGAATCTGCATAAGCTCAATGATGAATATCGCGCATTGCATGATCGTCATTTAGTTGCCTTGGCAAAAGAAATGAATCTGCCGATGGCCGAAGTTTATGAGGTGGCTACTTTCTATCACCACTTTGAAGTAGTGCGTGGCAATGATCCGGTAGCAGATATTCTGATTCGTGTTTGCGATGGTATCGCCTGTGAATTAGCTGGTGCGCAAAATCTATTAGCCAAGTTGCCAAGCATTTTAGGTAATCCGAATATCAAAGTTGCAGCAGCTCCTTGTGTAGGGCGTTGCGAGCAAGCTCCTGTTGCGGTAGTTCATCAGTACCCAGTTTTGTTTGCCACGGTCGACAAGGTATCGGCGGCTGTGAAAAATAATTTGACTACTCAGCCGATGGCTAAAGACGATGCTGTCTTTGATCCTGCTTCCCTAGCAGAGCAGGGTGTTTCCCCTCAGGGCGAAATGCAAGCCGTATCGCCAGACTATGTTGGCTATGAGTCCTATCGTGCTCAGGGTGGTTACGCTTTAGCAAAAGAGATTTTTGAAGGTAAGAAAGATGCCGAGAGCATCATTAAGGCAATGGAAAGCTCAGGCTTACGTGGCTTAGGTGGTGCGGGTTTTCCAGCGGGTCGTAAGTGGCGCATTGTGAAAGATCAAGTAGCTCCAAAACTCATGGCCGTGAATATCGATGAAGGTGAGCCAGGAACATTTAAGGATCGTACTTATTTAGAGCGTGATCCACACCGTTTCCTAGAAGGCCTTCTGATTGCTGCAAGCGTGGTTGGTATCGATGCTTGCTACATCTATTTGCGTGATGAGTATCACGGCTGTCGCGAGTTGCTTGAGACTGAGTTAGCAAAACTTAAAGCAAATCCGCCATTCGCATTGCCGAATATTGAATTGCGTCGTGGTGCTGGTGCATACATCTGTGGCGAAGAATCTGCCATGATTGAAAGTATCGAAGGTAAGCGTGGCGAGCCGCGCATGCGTCCCCCATATATCGCTCAAGTAGGCTTATTTGGCAGACCAACGCTCGAGCACAACTTTGAGACCCTGTATTGGGTACGCGATATTGTCCAGCGTGGACCTGAGTGGTTTAGCTCTTTTGGTCGTCACGATCGTAAAGGCTTACGTAGCTTTAGCGTTAGCGGGCGCGTTAACAAACCCGGTGTGAAGTTGGCTCCAGCAGGAATTACGATTCAAGAGTTAATTGATGAGTACTGCGGCGGCATGCAAGATGGTCACAAGTTCTATGGCTATTTGCCTGGCGGTGCATCTGGCGGTATTTTGCCGGCGACCATGAATGACATTCCGCTCGACTTTGATACTTTACAGCCTTACGGTTGTTTCATCGGTTCTGCTGCAGTGATGGTGTTCAGCGACAAAGACAAAGCGCGTGACATGGCCCTCAACGTAATGCATTTCTTTGAGCATGAGAGCTGCGGTCAATGTACGCCTTGCCGCGTAGGTACTGGTAAGGCCGCTAAGTTGATGCAAGCCAAATCGTGGGATCAAGACACTTTAGAAGACTTAGCAACCGTCATGGTGGATGCTTCAATCTGTGGTCTAGGTCAGGCAGCACCAAACCCTATTCGTTGTATTCATAAATATTTCCCAGAAGAAGTAGCTTAATAAAAATTCAGGGAATAACGAGACAAACATGAACGCACCAACAAATCCAAAAGAACTCGAATTACAAACCGTTGAGTTCAAGCTAGATGGCAATACAATCGTTTCCTACGAAGGTGAGACGATTCTTAAGGCTGCCAAGCGACACGGTATTGATATTCCACATTTGTGCTTTAAAGATGGCTATCGTCCAGACGGTAACTGTCGCGCTTGCGTAGTAGAAATTAATGGCGAACGTACATTAGCTCCTAGTTGCTGCAGAAGTGCTACTCCAGGTATGGAAGTCAAAGCCAATAGTGAGCGTGCTGTAAAGAGTCAGAAACTGGTTCTGGAGATGTTGCTCTCCGATATGCCGGACGAAGGATTTAAGTGGGTTGGAGACAGCAAGGAAGAAGAGCAAAAAAATCAACATGGCGAACTGAGCACCTGGGCAGCACGCATGGATGTCACAGTTCGACCAGAGCTCAAAGCATTGCGTCGTGAGAAGGTTAGCAGCGATATTTCACATCCAGCAATGGCCGTGAACTTAGATGCTTGCATTCAATGTAATCGTTGCGTACGTGCCTGCCGCGAAGAGCAGGTCAATGATGTCATTGGTTACGCTATGCGTGGCGGTCACAGTGAGATCGTATTCGACTTAAATGATCCGATGGGTGACAGTACTTGCGTTGCCTGTGGCGAGTGTGTACAAGCTTGCCCAACGGGTGCATTGATGCCTAAGGGTTTAATTGGTTCACAAACAGTTGATCGCAAAGTTGATTCTGTTTGCCCGTTCTGTGGCGTTGGTTGTCAAATTACGTACAACGTTAAAGATGAAAAGATTGTCAGCGTTGAAGGTCGTGATGGCCCAGCCAATCACAATCGTTTATGCGTTAAAGGCCGTTTTGGTATGGACTACATCCATAACCCACAACGCCTCACCAAACCATTAATTCGTAAAGCGGGTGTTGCCAAAGATGAGTCCATGCTTGAAGGTAAGCAAGATTGGTCCGATATCTTCCGTGAAGCAAGCTGGGAAGAAGCTCTGGAATTTGCTGCTGGCGGCCTGAAGAAGTTAAAAGATCAGCATGGTTTAAAAGTCTTGGCTGGCTTTGGTTCTGCCAAGGGCAGCAATGAAGAGGCTTATCTCTTCCAAAAGTTGGTTCGTACCGGTTTTGGTAGTAATAACGTCGACCACTGTACTCGACTATGTCACGCTTCCTCGGTAGCCGCGCTTCTCGAGGGCGTTGGTTCTGGTGCGGTAAGTAATCAGGTTAATGATGTTGAGCATTCCAGTTTGATTTTCTTGATTGGCTCTAATCCAACTGCTAACCATCCTGTAGCAGCTACCTGGTTTAAGAATGCCGCTAAACGTGGCGCCAAAATTGTCTTGTGTGATCCGCGCGCTACCGAAATCAGTAAGCATGCCTGGCGCACGATGCAATTTAAGCCAGATACGGATGTGGCGATGCTTAATGCCATGATTTACACAATTATTGAAGAAGGTCTGGTTGATAAAGACTTTATTCAAAATCGTTCCAATAATTTTGAAGCCTTAAAAGAAAACATTAAAGGCTACAGCCCTGAAGCAATGGCGCCAATCTGCGGTATTCCTGCAGAAACATTGCGTGAAGTTGCTAGAGAATTCGCTACTACTAAGTCTGCAATGATTTTGTGGGGCATGGGCGTAAGTCAACACGTTCACGGTACTGATAATGCCCGCTGCTTAATCGCTTTGGTGAGTATCACTGGTCAAATTGGTAAGCCTGGATCAGGATTGCATCCATTGCGCGGTCAGAATAATGTGCAAGGCGCTAGTGATGCTGGTTTGATTCCAATGATGTTCCCGAACTATCAGCGTGTTGATAATCCAGAAGCACATGCTTGGTTTGAGAAGTTCTGGGGTACACCATTAGATAAAAAACCTGGCTATACCGTTGTGGAGATCATGCATAAGATCACTGCTCCTGATTCCGATCCGGACAAGATTCGCGGTATGTACGTCGAAGGTGAAAACCCTGCGATGAGTGACCCCGATTTGAATCATGCTCGTCATGCATTAGCGGCTCTTGAGCACTTGGTCGTACAAGATATCTTCATGACGGAGACAGCATTGCTTGCTGACGTAGTACTGCCTGCAAGTGCTTGGCCTGAAAAAGTTGGCACAGCTAGCAATACTGACCGTATGGTTCAGATGGGTAAGAAAGCGATTAACCCTCCTGGTGACGCAAAGCCTGACTTGTGGATTATTCAAGAGATTGCTAAAGGCATGGGTCTATCCTGGAACTACCAAGGGCCTGATGCTGGTGTTGCGCAGGTTTATGACGAAATGCGTCAAGCAATGCACGGCGCGATTAACGGCATTACTTGGGAGCGTTTGGAAAAAGAGTCCAGCGTGACCTATCCGTGCTTATCTGCTGAAGATCCGGGTCGTCCAATCGTATTTGATGACAAGTTTGACACCAAAGATGGCAGGGTAAAACTGGTTCCTGCTGACATCATTCCTGCAAACGAGCGTCCTGATACTGAATACCCATTCGTTTTGATCACTGGTCGTCAGTTAGAACATTGGCATACAGGCAGTATGACGCGTCGTGCCACTGTGCTGGATGCGATTGAGCCTATGGCTACTGTTTCGATGAATGGTGAAGACATGACCCAGCTAGGGGTTTCTGCTGGTGATGTGATTACCGTTCAGTCTCGTCGTGGCGAAGTAGGAATCCACGTGAGAAGGGATGATGGCACTCCGAGAGGTGTAATCTTTATTCCGTTTGCTTACTATGAGGCTGCCGCTAACTTGATTACCAATTCAGCGCTAGACCCATTTGGCAAGATTCCGGAGTTTAAGTACTGCGCCGTGAAGCTCGCCAAGGGCGGTGAAGTAGCCAAGATAATGGGCTATGGCACGAATGCCCCGGGTGGATCAAAGGTGATGTCTAACGTTTAACTTGAATAGACCCCTAAAACCCCGTCCTTGTGGCGGGTTTTTTTGACTTGCTTGAAGTGGGTGATGTAGATACAATGTAGACACATTTAGGGGGATTCATATGCAAACAATTATTAAAAAGTGGGGTAACAGTCCAGCTTTGCGTTTAAAT
>CANBSM010000054.1 GCA_947372155.1 Burkholderiaceae bacterium | reverse complement strand
TCTTATCGTCCAGAGCGCATTGGTGAGGTGTATTACAACGCGTCTGTTATTAAAAATGTGCTGGCAGGTTTGAACTTTCAGCACATCAATAATCCGGCCTATAACGCAGCCCGTGGTCCCGTAAACATCCTTTCTTTTAGGATTCATGCCGAGTTTTAGTGCTTTTACTGATCTCTGACGCAATACAGTCATAATTATTATCTTTATAATCAATGACTTATGGATTGTTAATAATTAGACTTTTGGCTTTTGTCCCCTATAATCCTTAAAACCCCCTAAAACGGGTGGGGATAGTATTCAAATCCGCATTAGGGGCTATAAAAACAGCATTTTATTGATTTAGAGGCAGCCGCTTTTGTTGATTCTCGGCAAACACAAAACTAGCGTAGCGACACCGCTCAAAAGAGTGGCTCCATTTGCAATGGCGGCCTTTGTTGTTTGCGCCTCCACTTTTTCTGTTTCCACGTTTGCTCAGCTATCCATCGATAGCCCCCCAGCAAGCGTTACCGTTCAGACTGGTGATACTTCATTGGCGGCGCCACCGTCAATTGGTGCGCAACTAGGCGCTAGCTCTAAGGCTGCTGAAATGTTTGCGCCAGTAACTAAAGCAAATACTCCGAAGATCTATACCAAGCCTGTTTCATCCGGTCCAACAGAAATGGATTTGCGCCAGCTTTGGAATGAGCTCAAAGTAAACAATCCGCAACTCTCTTCATTGCGTGAGTCTTACTTGTCTGCCAAGGCAACCGTTCCGCAAATTAATGCACCCGCCAATCCTCAGGTTGGATTGGTATGGTCTGGTATGCCAGTAAATTCACCATTTGCATTGGGCGGCGCAAATGCGCCTTCTCCCAATAACCCTGGCGGCGGCGGCATCAGCAGTAATAACGCTATTTCTGTAGCGCAACCTTTTCAGTTTCCCGGCAAGAAGAGTCTTGCAGCAGATATCGCCGATACCAATGCAGAGGCTCTCTTAGCGAGTTCAGAGTCTACTTATTTACAGTTAGGCGCTCAGCTCTCAACCCTCTACTACAGCGCCCTTGCTGCTCAAAAGCAACTGCAAGTTCTCAAAGAGTCCGTGATTCGTTTGGAGATGATCAAGAACGTAGCTAAGGCACGTTACGCTAATAATGCAGCGGCTTATGTAGAGTTCTTGAATGCTCAGGTTGCACAAAGCGCAGCTCAGGCAGATCAATTTAATGTTGAGCGTCAACTCAACGTCGCTTTGAATAACATCAACACCTTAGTCGGTCGTCACTCGCGCGATAAATTAGTTTTGCGCGCAGATGTGCGTCGTGCGATGAATGGCGTACCCACCTTAATTGAGCTAGAAGACTATGCAGAAAGTAGTCACCCAGCTTTAAAGAGTTCCGCATTGCAATTGGATGCTGCACGTAAGGGTGTTGATTTGGCAAAGAAGGCGTACTTGCCAGACTTTCAGGTGATCGGCTCATCCTATACTCCGCGGGGCCCATTTTCTGCTAATAATGGCGCGATGTTTTATCAATTTGAATTAGATCTCATCATTCCTTTGTACTTCTTCACCAAGGAAAAGTACGGAGTAGAACAGGCTCAGCGTAATCAAGCGGCTGCTGAGGCTGGCAATATTTCTAATCGTCAGCAAATTGTGTTGGCTGTGAACACTGCCTATGCTGCTTACGAGCAAGCTAAGAACCAAACTTTGTTTTTGAAAGATCGCCAAGTACCTCAGGCTGATGCCGCTTACAAGGTAGGTCTCACTCAGTATTCAAATAATGGGCAAGGCTTTAATGATTTATTGACTGCGCAAACGCAATTACGTAATTTAGAGATTGCATTGGCTCAGGCTGAAAGTAATTTATTGCAGGCTCAAGCGGTACTAATGGTTTCAGCGGGCAAAGAACCCTTTTAAGGAGCAGTTTTGAAAGACAAATTTCTTTCGTTTCTAAAGCAATGGTTTGAAAAGGCAAAACCTATTGTGCATAAGGGCGCAACTCATGGTGCGAGTCATGCAAAAGTAGCTGCTGCTGGTTTAGCGGGTTTGTATTGGAATCTATCACCGCAGAATCGCCATCGCGTGCGTCTTGCTGCATTTGCCTTTGCTATTCTTTCTTTAGGCATTGTTCTGGGTCGCGTTACTAATGTAAACCGTTCGGTAAAAGTGGAGACCTCTGATAAAGCGTTGAAGGTGGAAAGCAGTGGCATATTGGAATTAAAGCTTCCTGGCGTAACCCTGAATCCAGCTATCTATGTATTTCAGGCAGCAGAAAAAGTTCAGGTTCCTGTAAATCTCAAAGTGCCAGGACGTTTAGCCTTCAATGCCGAGAAATCCAAAGTCTTGTCGGCGCGCGCACCTGGTCGAGTTGAGCGTATCTACGCTTTTGATGGCGCTCAGGTGGATATTGGATCACCAATCGTAGAAATGTACAGTCCTGAGTTCTTGTCAGCGCAGCAAGAGTATTTGCTCTCTTCTAAGACAGCAAAAGTTCTCGAGGCGAGTAAAACAATGAGTGATTTGCTGGGCGATGCCCGCATTACTCAACAAGCTGCTGCTAATCGTATGAGAAATTTAGGTGCTGGCGAAGGCGATATTAAGAGTATTGAAAATACTGGTAAAACTACCAGTAACTTAATCATGCGCTCCCCATTGAAGGGCGTAGTAGTCAAGCGTAACGTTGAGCCTGGGGCTGTTGTTAATTCAGGCGATGTGATTGCAACTTTGGCCGACCCAAAGCAACTGTGGTTTTTGGGAAATGTCTTTGAGCAAGACTTTAGGATGATTAAGCAAGGTCAAAAAATGGTCTTGCATCTTGAGGCCTACCCCGATAAAGAGTTTGTAGCGACCGCAAATTACATTGCGCCCACAATCGATCCACAAACTCGTGCTTTATTGATTCGTGCTGATGTTGAAAATACGGAAGATCTTTTGCGTCCGGACATGTATGCCTCAGCATCGCTAACCACAGGCACTGCAGATGCTGTAGTTGTTCCGCAGTCAGCGATTGTTCGTGTGCGTGAGAATCGTTACGCCATTATTAAAGTTGGCCCGGAGACCTACAGGCGTGTGCCAGTTAAAGGTTACGACCTTAACAGCAAGAGCTTTGCAATTACAGAGGGTATAGAGCAGGGTTGGCAAGTTTTGGCTGAAGGCGCTGTATTGTTAAACGATCGCTTTGCTAAGCAGGAGGACTAAGTGAGCGTTTTCACCTCCTTCATTCGAGGGGTAATCGAGAAGCGCGTTTTGGTAATTTTTGCTTCGATCGCATTGCTCGGACTCGGTATGTTCAGTCTGAGTAAGTTGCCTATTCAGCCATATCCTGGCGTTGCGCCATTAACGATTCAAGCAATTTCCCAGTGGCCTGGTAGAAGTACTACTGAAGTTGAGCAGCAAGTCACCATTCCGGTTGAGAATGCATTAGCGGGTATCCCTGGATTACAAGCGTTTCGTTCGGTGTCACTTTTTGGTTTATCTGTTGTAACGCTTAAATTTAATGACACGGCTGATCCATTTAAAGCCCGTCAGGTCTTTATTAGTAATTTATCAAACGTCAGCTTTCCTCCTGGTGTTACTTCCAGCATTAGTCCAGACTCAGATGCCACTGGCGAGATCATGCGCTATGAGGTGCGCTCAGACTACGCAAGCTCAACTTTGCTTAAGACCTTGCAAAACTATGAGATCTATAAAGAGCTTAAACAAACCCCTGGCGTAGCAGACGTATCTTCTTTTGGAGGCAAGGTACGCCAATATCAAGTAATTGTGAGTCCAGAGAGCCTGCAGGCGAAGGGCGTATCCGTTAGCCAGCTGATGGATGCCTTAACAAATGCCAATAGCAATACTGGCGGCGGCTTGCTTCCTAGTGGTGAGCAACAATTTGTGGTGCGTGGTGTAGGTCTCCTCAAGAACATTGACGATATTAAGCAGGTAGTCATCACCATCAATAATGGCGTACCTATTCGCATTGGTGATGTCGCACGAGTAGAGATCGGCAATGCTCCACGTTTGGGTATGTTCCAATTTAATGACAACCCCGATTCTGTTGAAGGTATTGTTTATTTACGTCGCGGTGAGAACGCAACTGAAGTTTTAGCGCGCGTCCGTAGCACTGTTGAAAATATTAATAAACACGTCCTGCCTCCCGGTATCGAAGTAAAACCTTTCTATGATCGCCAGGTACTTTTAGATATCACCATCGGCACCGTTAAGCACACCTTGTTTTTCGGGATCTCGCTGGTGTTAGCAGTTCTATTTTTCTTCTTGGGTAATATTCGTGCAGCTGCCGTAGTGGCTGCGGTTATTCCATTGGCTTTGTGCGTCTCATTCATTCAGATGCATTTGTGGAGCGTGCCAGCCAATTTGATTTCCTTGGGTGCGATTGACTTTGGTGTGATTGTTGATTCAGCGGTAATTTTGACTGAGAACGTTATGCGTCACCTGGAAGAGGGCGGCAAGCGTTTGAATCAAAGCATCATCATGGCCACTAGCGAAGTGCAACGTGCCATGATTTATTCCACCGGCATCATCATCGTGGCCTATTCCCCATTGTTCTTTATGGGTGGCGTTGAAGGCATCATCTTTAAACCGATGGCCTTTACGATGGGTTTTGCTCTGATTGCTGCGATGATCTTGAGTTTGACCTTCTTGCCTGCAATGATTTCATTGGTGTTTGGTGAAAACTTGCACCACAAACCACCTTCATTTATTACCAAGATCTTGGATGGCTATAAGCCATTGCTCAGAAAGTGGATGGATCGTCCGTTAACGGTTTTCTCTGTAGCGGTATTTGTACTTGGATTAACCCTCTTGAGTATGACTCGATTGGGTACTGCGTTCTTGCCAACACTAGAAGAAAACAATATTTGGTTACGTGTAACGCTGCCAAACACAGTGGATCTAGATTACTCAGTCAAGATAGCTAACCAGTTACGTGAAACCTTTATGAAGCAACCGGAGATTGATAAGGTTGCGGCGCAAATCGGTCGTCCAGATGATGGTACGGACTCGACAGGTGTGTTTAACCAGGAATACGGCTTATATCTGAAGAGCCCAGAAAATATGCCAAGCGGTTCTTCTAAGAAGGACTTGATTACGAATTTAGAAACTGAGCTCAATAAGATTCCTGGAATTACCTATAGCTTCTCGCAATATATTCAAGATAACGTCAATGAAGCTTTATCTGGAGTTAAGGGTGAGAACTCCGTCAAAATTTACGGAACTGATCTGGATGTTCTTGATCAAAAGGCCCATGAGGTTATAGACCAACTTAAACAAGTTCGTGGTGTAGCTGATGAGGGCATCCTAAAAGAGTTGGGACAACCAACCCTAAATATTCAAATTGATCGGGATAAGGCTGCACGTTACGGCATTAATGTGAATGATATTCAGACGGTGGTAGCAAATGCTATTGGAGGCGCTGCAGTTACAAACTTACTCGAGGATGAAAAAACCTTTGGTATTGCTATTCGTCTAAATGAAGGCAGTCGTAATGATGTATCAGATATCGGACATTTATTAGTAGACTCCCCGGACGGAGTAAAAATTCCGCTTTCCATGGTAGCTACTGTTCGCTTAACGGATGGCCCATTCTTTATCTACCGTGAAGCAGGCAAGCGCTACATTGCGATCAAGTTTAGCGTTCGCAATCGTGACTTGGGTAGCGCTGTAGAGGATGCGCAGTTCTTGGTAGAGAAAAACATCACTTTGCCGCCAAACTATTCCATCAGTTGGGATGGGCAGTTCAATCAGATGAAACAAGCGCAGAAGAAGTTGATATTAATTGTTCCTCTGGCGTTAATGGGCATCTTCTTGTTGCTAGTAAGTGCGTTTGGCAACTTCCGTGATGCTTTCATTGTGATGATTAATGTGCCATTTGCTGCCATTGGTGGCGTGATTGCATTGCACTTGGCGGGTGAGACCTTAAGTATTTCCGCATTCTTTGGATTCTTGTCACTCTTTGGTATTGCCATTCAGGATGGTGTGATCCTCATTTCCTTTATCAATAAAACAGCTGCAACTGAACATGGGCAGATGAAGGATGTCATGGTTGAAGGTGCTTCATTGCGTGTGCGTCCAGTATTGATGACTGCCGCGCTTTCTGGTCTGGGCCTCTTGCCAGCCGCCTTGTCGCATTCGATTGGCTCTGAGGCGCAACGTCCTTTGGCCTTGGTCATTGTGGGCGGCATGGTAACAACCACCATCTTGACACTTTTAGTCTTGCCAGTTATCTATGGTTGGTTTAGAGGCCGCGCACTGACTACACCAGTAAGTAATATCTAACTATTTAGTAAAGAGAAGGCACTTAACAGTCATGAGCAATCGTCAACCCCACATCTTGGTTTCCAATGATGACGGCTATTTGGCTCCTGGCCTGTTGGCTTTAGTTAATGCAGTGCGGCCCTTGGGCCGCATTACTGTGATTGCGCCTGAGCAGAATCATAGCGGTGCCTCAAATTCCTTGACGCTTTCTAGGCCGCTCTCGATTCATCGAGTAGCTGGTGGTGAGCGTGACGGGTTTTTCTTTATTAATGGCACGCCAACAGATTGTGTGCACGTTGCCATGACTGGTTTCTTGGATGAGAAGCCTGACCTGGTGATCTCTGGAATCAATCAAGGTGAGAACATGGGTGAGGATACACTTTACTCCGGCACTGTAGCTGCCGCAGTTGAAGGCGTCATGTTTGGTGTGCCGGGTATCGCTTTCTCGCAAATTGATCGTGGTTGGAATCGCATTGAAGATGCGGCTAAAGCTGCGCATGATGTCGTTGCACAAATGCTAGTGTCTGCTTTAAGTTGGAATCACGCTGATGGCACAGCAGCCTTACTGAACGTCAATATTCCCAATCGTCCTTATGCTGATTTATATCGCTGGCGTGTAACGCGTCTCGGTAATCGCCATCACTCTCAACCAGTGGTGGTTCAAGACAGTCCACGTGGCGAGAAGATCTACTGGATTGGTGCTGCAGGCGATGTCAAAGAGGGCTCTGAAGGTACTGACTTTCATGCGATTGCTCAAGGATGTATTTCGATTACGCCAATGCAACTCGATTTAACGCACCATGCTCGTTTAGCGGCGATGCGTGCAAATGGTTGGGATCGCGGTTGAAGGCTCCGACCGAACGCTTTGCTGCATATCGGCAGGCCCTGGCAGCGAAAGTGCATGCTGGTGGCGTAAAGCACGGTAAAACATTAGAGGCAATTGCCACCGTCCCACGTCACGCTTTTATGGATGCTGGA
>CANBSM010000053.1 GCA_947372155.1 Burkholderiaceae bacterium | reverse complement strand
AATCAAGGGCTGCCCTATATTTCAGGGCCGCAATGGTTGGGCGAACAAGTTTTGTATGGCCGACATGTTTTGGCTGTCGCCGGAACACATGGCAAGACAACAACTTCAGCCATGCTGACTTGGATTTTGGAATTTAACGGCTACAAGCCGGGCTATCTCATCGGCGGTGTGCCCCTGAATTTCACGGTGTCTGCATGTTTAGGTGAAAGTAAATATTTCGTGATTGAAGCTGATGAATACGACACGGCTTTTTTTGATAAGCGCAGTAAGTTTGTTCACTATCGACCACGCACGGCTTTATTAAATAATTTGGAGTTTGATCACGCCGATATTTTTGCTGACCTTGCTGCAATCGAAACCCAATTTCATCACTTGGTACGCACCGTTCCTGGTGACGGGTTGTTGGTAGTAAATGGTGAAGAGCCCGCGTTGGCAAATGTGATCACGCGTGGCGCTTGGGCTCCTGTAGAGCGGTTCGGGCAAGAGCTGAGTAATGAATGGTCTTTGATTTCTCAAGATGCTGATGGCTTTATTGTGCGTATGGCCGGTAAAGAAGTGGCAACAGTGAAGTGGGCATCTGACTCGGGTGTAATGGGTAGACACAATCAACTCAACGCACTTGCAGCAATTGCATCAGCAAATCATATTGGCATTTCGCCAGCAGATTCCGCACGCGCATTGGCAGAGTTTAAGAATGTAAAGCGTCGCTTAGAAACGATTGGTGTAGCAAATGACATCACAGTCTATGATGATTTTGCGCATCATCCAACAGCGATCACGACTACGGTTGACGGCCTTCGTCGTAGAGTTGGTAAGGCGCGCATCTTGGCGGTTCTTGAGCCACGTTCAAATACGATGAAGCTCGGTGTGATGAAGGCCCAACTTCCTGGAAGTCTTGTGGCTGCTGATAAAGTTTTTGCCTATGGCGCTAATGCCGGCAAGGAATCATTGGGGTGGGATTTGAATGAGGTCTTACATCCGTTAAATAATGGCGAGCACGGTAAAGCGCGTGCTTTTGATGACCTTGAGGCTCTAGTGAAGGCTGTTGCACAAGAGGCGCAGCCAGGCGATCACATTTTGGTGATGAGTAATGGTGGTTTTGGGGGAGTACATCAAAAAATACTAAAGGCCATTTCGGCGCAGTAGAAATAAATAGTAACAAAAAGAAAACACAAAAATAGAAAGCAAAAATGGGCGATAGATTAAAAGACAAGGTAGCCATCATTACCGGTGCCGCTAAGGGGATTGGCTTTGCTACAGCTCAGCGTTTTGCAGAAGAGGGCGCAAAGGTCATCATTGCTGATATCAATCTGGAGGCTGTTAATGGTGCAGTTGCAAAAACACCTAATGCTGAAGGCTATGCCATGAATGTCACGGACCGCGCTAGCATTCAGTCGGTCGTAGATCAGGTAATGCAAAAGTACGGACGCATTGATATCTTAATTAACAACGCTGGCATTACTCAAGATGCACGCTTAATTAAGATGACTGAGGCGCAGTTCGATAGCGTGATTGATGTCAATCTGAAGGGCGTATTCAATTGCACTCAGCTAATCGTGCCCCATATGCTGGAAGCTGGCTCTGGAGCGGTAGTTAATGCATCAAGCGTTGTGGGCCTCTACGGTAATTTTGGTCAAACCAATTATTCAGCTACTAAATTTGGCGTGATTGGGTTTACAAAAACATGGGCTCGTGAATTGGGCCCTAAAGGCATTCGAGTCAATGCGGTGTGCCCTGGCTTTATCGCCACTGAAATGGTCAAGGCCATGCCAGAAAATATTTTGCAAGATATTGAAAAACGTAGCTGGCTTGGTCGACTTGGCACGCCAATAGAAATGGCTAATGTGTATTTATTCTTAGCTAGCGATGAAGCAAGCTACATCAATGGAGTGGCATTAGAGGCCAGCGGCGGGATCTCGCTCTAAGTATGAACCTCTTATATGAAGAAGGTGGTGATATCAAGATCGCCACAGTCCAGTCTGCATCAGGGGTTGGGGAGGCAGAGTCTTGGCAAGCCACTAGCCAATCTGGAAAAAAGATCAAGCTCAAAGCTAAGGAAGTATGGCTACGTTTTGAAAAGCCTGAGTCTCAATCTGCCATGGATGAAGCCAACACACTCACTGCCGATATTGATTTGCAGCTGCTTTGGGATTGCGCGCCTGATGAAGAGTTTGGTTTGGTTGATGTGGCGCATGAGTACTTTGGCTCACAAGCGACTATTCCGCAACAAGTTGCGCTAGCAATTGCCTTACAAGGTGCGCCAGTATTTTTTCGTCGCAAAGGGCGCGGTCGCTTTCAGAGAGCGCCACTAGAGCAGTTACAAGCTGGTTTGGCTGCTTTAGAGCGTAAGCAAAAGGAGCTTGAGCAGCAATCCGTTTGGCAACAAGAATTGGTAGCGGGAACTTTTCCTGAAGTGCTGAAGTCTTCAGCAAAGCAATTGCTTTTTTCTCCCGATAAAAACACTTCTGCATATAAGGCATTGGTGGCTGCTTGCACCGAGACTGGCGAATCCCCAGCTCAAATCATGATTCGATGTGGTGCGATTGATTCTCCGTTGGCGTATCACCAGGGCATGTTTCTCAAAGCACATTTTCCGAATGGCGCAGAACACAACCCAACGATCGGGGTTGATCAGGATGCTTATGCTGCTGCAGTTGCTGAACTGCCGCTTGCTCAGGTACAGGCATTCTCGATTGATGATTCAGGCACTACAGAGATTGATGATGCCCTATCCGTTACCTTAATCGAGGGTGGTCATCGAGTGGGTATTCATATTGCCGCTCCCGGTTTAGCAATCTCAAAAGATGATCCATTGGATCATGTGGCGCGCAACCGGATGTCTACTGTGTACTTTCCAGGCGACAAAATTACCATGTTGCCTAATTCAGTAATTGAGCAATTCTCATTAGATGAAGGTATGGCTAGACCGGCCTTATCGATCTATGTTGATATTGATGCCAATGGCGTAGTGAATCGAGATACCTTGCAGATGCGCGCAGAGATGGTACCTATGGCTGCAAATTTACGTCTGGAAAATATAGAGCATCTCGTGAGCGAAGAGAGTTTGCTCGATGAGGGCTCCAACTATCCTTATCGCAAGGAACTGGCAACGCTATGGCAGGCTGCTAAACATTTGCATACAGGTCGCCAAGAAAAGCGTGTAGCAAATGGTTTACGTGCCGAGCAGTTAGGCGTCATTGATCCCAATGCTCTAGCGAGAGATTTTCATTTTCAGATTCAAGAAGTGAATGAAGTACCGCGGGTTGAAATTGTGCCGCGTCAACGTGGTTCTATTTTGGATACCATCGTGGCCGAGTGGATGATTTTCTGTAATAGTGCCTCAGGCCAACTCCTTGCAGATCATGGTCTTCCGGGCTTATTCAGAACCCAAAAGGGTTGGGGCCCATTACGTACCCGGATGCAAACGACTCCCGGACCTCATGAAGGCCTAGGCCTTGACTACTACGCCTGGTGCACCTCTCCTTTACGCCGATATTCCGATTTAGTAAATCAATGGCAATTAATTGCGCTGGCAAAGCATGGAGTCACCGCCAAGATGGTTGCGCCTTTCCCACCAAGGGATGCTTCCTTAATGGGTATTGCTGCAGATTTTGAATCTTGCTATCAAGCATATGGTGAGTTTCAGGATCGATTGGAAAAGTATTGGTGTTTGCGTTGGATCACTCAAGATGGTGAATCGAAAACAGTTCATGTGCGACATTTAAAAGAAGGTATGTCTAGGGTGGAGTTGGTCCCCCTGCACTTACCTATCCCTGAATTGGCAGCCCATCCACGGATGACCCGTGCCCAAGTGGTAATCGCAGATGTCGATTTGCTGCAGTTAAGTGCCGGTGTTCGAGTGCTGGAGATCGAAGCAAAGCCCGATGCTCTCGAAACAACACCAGCCCAGCCTGTAGCACCAGAATCTGCAGAGGACACTAAAGATAATGCTAGCCCAGATTAAATCGCTAGAGCTTCCATGTCCTGAGTGGCTTAGCAAGGTTTTAGGTTATCTACAAGGCGCTTTGAATCGTTACCCATTTCGGTTTGCCTTGTGTGCTTCAATACTGATCCATGTACTTTTTTTATCTTTTCGTTGGGGTGTAGGAGAGATACAAAATCGCAGACTCAATACCCCGCTGAGTGTTGTTTTAGTAAACGCCAGCAACAAAACACCGCCTCAAAAAGCGAGCAAGCTAGCGCAAGCGGATTTGCAGGGTGGCGGCAAAACAGAGAGTCAAGAGGCTACCGCAATGCACCGTGCTCGATTAGGTGCACAGGCTAGGCTAGAGGTTTTAGAAAAACAACAAAAGCAAATGCTCGCAAAATTGGATGAACAACGCACTCGTTCAGGTGGTCGAAAGAGTGGCGAAGAGCAAAAAATTACCCCTCAACTAAATTCTTTGGAAGCTGAGTTGGCCAAGCGCTTGCAGGCTGATGGCAAAGAGCCAAGACGCAAAGTGTTGACGGGGGCTAATACCAAAGCGGTCACCTTTGCGCATTATTACGATGCGATGCGTCAAAAAATTGAGGCTTACGGTAGCGCTTTTTTCCCAAGAGCAAATGGGCATCCTTTGTATGGCAGTCTAGTGATCGTGGTCAGTGTTGATAGTCAAGGCAGAATCACTACAAACGCTCAAGGCAAGGATGGGCTATTGATTGGTCGTAGTTCTGGCAATCCTGAGTTAGACCGTCAGGCGCTGGCAATCGTAAGGGCCTCCGCTCCATTTGGCCCTTTCCCTTCGGAAATGCGCAATCAAATTGATGTCTTAGATTGGATCTCTACTTTTGAGTTCACGCGCGATGGAGTAGATCGTTTAGAGCTGCGCCATTAATACTATTTAAAAAAGTTTGCTAACCCGGTCTATAAATTCGCTTATTCTGTAGTCATCATGAGTTCCGACAATTCCACCAATTTACATACCGACCCCAGCCTTTTCCCTGGCGTGGATGTATATGCTGTGGCCGGCAATCCAATTTCCCACAGCAAATCCCCGTCGATACACCAACGCTTTGCAGAGCAGGCAGCACAACGCATGCACTATGGCCGTCTTCAGCCGAAGATAGATTCATTTGCTCAAGCAGCGAAATCTTTTTTTGCTGCAGGAGGCAGGGGTATGAATGTCACAGTGCCATTTAAGCTTGATGCGCAAAATCTAGCCGATGTATTAACGCCGCGGGCGCAATTAGCGGGGGCTGTCAACACTTTGTGGAAGACGGAAGGCAAAATATTTGGCGACAATACCGATGGCGCTGGTTTAGTCCGAGATCTATTGGCGCAAGGCATTGCGCTTCATAGTGCTCGTATTTTATTGATCGGTGCTGGCGGTGCTGCACGTGGTGTGATGGGCCCTTTGCTTGAGCAATCCCCTAAGTCGCTCATCATTGCGAATCGTTCTAGCGAAAAAGCAGATGAATTGGTAAAGATATTTGCGGATTTAGCTAGCTCCAAGGAGGTGGCGCTGGAGTCGCGCACTTTGGCTGATTTAGAAAATGCCACAAAAACCCAATATCCATTTGATTTGGTTATTAATGCCACTGCTGCTGGCTTGACCGAAGAGTCTCCGTTGACGCCTAAAGCCGTTAGTAATGTTTTTGTACCCAGCTCTTTTGCTTATGACATGGTCTACGGCAAAACTACGGCTTTCATGCAACAGGCATTACAGCGAGGTGCCCGCGTGAGTGATGGCCTTGGAATGCTGGTTGAGCAAGCGGCTGATGCGTTCTTGCTATGGCGGGGTGCACAACTTGCAACTGCTATAGATCCTCGCGCAGTCTTGGCTGAATTACGTAGTTAATTTGCCCTGATGCGCTGGCTTCTTTATCCAGTGAAGTGTTTATTGGCGGGATTGATCGCCATGCAACTCTTTTTTGCCCTGCAGATTGCCTTGTGGATTAGCGTAGATCCGAGTAGTACTGCATTTCAGAGGGCAGAGCGTTGGCGCTTATGTTCCTGGCATTGGTCTTGTTCAGTGCAGTCGAAATGGGTGTCTTATGACAAGATATCGAACAATCTTAAGCGTGCTGTTTTGGTCAGTGAAGACGATATCTTTTTTCAGCACAAGGGTGTGCGGGTTGAGGATATGCAGAAGGCCTGGCAGAAAAATCAACAGCAGAATCAGCAAAAAACTCAAACAGGGAGTAAATCTAAAGCAGTTTTACGCGGTGGATCGACTATTTCCCAGCAATTGGCAAAAAATCTATTTCTTTCTTCAGAGCAACATTATTTACGCAAAGGGCAGGAGCTCATTATTACTGGGCTCTTGGAGTTAATACTTTCTAAGCAAAGATTATTTGAGATCTATCTCAATTCGGTAGAGTGGGGTGAAGGCCTTTTTGGCGTTGGCGCTGCCTCTCAACATTATTACGCTACCAGCCCAGCAGCTTTAGATCGTGAGCAGGCTGCCGCTCTGGCTTCAGCACTGCCGGCACCCAAGTGTTTTGATAAGCAGCAGTATTGCCGTCGAGGAAGTATTAACTATTCTGCTCGCCAGGAATTTATTTTAGAAAATATGGATAGAGTCGCCTTGGCGCCTTATCCAAAAAGCAGCTCAGTTAAATAATTTATTTACTGGCAGCAGCTCTTAGAGCATCGCGGGTACTCAAAGCAACTGCTCTAGCTGCTTGTGCAAAATCAGCGCCTGAGCTCGCATACAGAATCGCTCGTGAAGAATTGATGATCATTCCCGCTCCTGGTTTGCCGGTTATTTTTCCTGCGCTGACTGTGGCATCAATATCTCCACCCTGAGCGCCGATCCCTGGAATCAGTAAAGGCATATCGCCAACAATGGCACGTACTTTAGCGATTTCTTCTGGAAAGGTTGCACCAACTACCAAGCTTATCTGTTCCGAACCATTCCACTCTTGGGCTGCAAGTTTGGCTACATGCAGATAAAGAGGCTCACCATTGGGCGCCACATTCAGAAACTGTAAATCTGACCCACCAGGATTAGAGGTGCGACACAAGACAATGACCCCTTTGCCAGCGTGCTTCAAATAGGGTTCGATTGTGTCAAAGCCCATGTAGGGGTTAACTGTCACTGCATCAGCGCCGTAGCGATCAAAGGCCTCAAGAGCGTAATGGTCAGCAGTGCTGCCAATGTCCCCACGCTTGGAATCTAGGATTACTGGGATATGTGGGTATTTGTCTTTAAGGTGCTTAATTAGTTTTTCTAGCTGAGCTTCCGCTCTTTGGGAGGCGAAGTAAGCAAATTGGGGCTTAAAGGCGCAGACTACATCTGCAGTCGCATCAGCGA
Organism: Burkholderiaceae bacterium; assembly: GCA_947372155.1. The sequence goes on along the minus strand of CANBSM010000053.1, from coordinate 187 downwards.
TTTCTCGGCAGAACTCATAGATGCCCTCAGGGTTCCCTTGTAGGCTAGGGGGTAGGCGCTTTGGGTCTGGGTCAAAACCAACACACAGCATGCTGCCTTGGGAAGCCCATGCGGACTGGAGTTGCTGGTTAAAGGTATTTGAGCGAGAGTTCATTGGATTTGGCTTATTTTAGTGAAACTGTCATGT
>CANBSM010000052.1 GCA_947372155.1 Burkholderiaceae bacterium | reverse complement strand
GTTTGGAACGGTGTGTCAATGAAGTCGAGCAGGCTGGTTGCTCTCGCCTTATTTGTAAGCGCTTCCTTAATTTACGTCTATCTTCACTTTTTTGGAGAAACACAAGACCGCATTCATTTAATGAATGTTGTGCTCAGTATCTTTTGTATTTGGCAGATCGTATCTTTAAGTCAGCTATTAAAAAAAGACAATGCTTATCAAATTAAATTAATGATTGGGGTTGAGTTTTTCCAGCTTGGAGCTCGCATCATTCGCTCGCTTTTATCGCTTGAAGAAATGACTCACCCTGGAACCTTGTATCAAGAGGGTGGCCTGGCTTTTGCAATGCGCATAGCTGCAATACTCTCAATTGTCACGATTTGTATATTAATTACTAATTACTATATGGAAAAACTCTGGCATGAATATCGTAAGAGCTCGAACGCCATTGAAGATGGAATGCTCAATAGCCTAAATGCGCTATCGATGGTTCGAGATAACGAAACCGGTAATCACATTCTGCGAACTAAAAACTATGTGCGTGCTTTGGCAGAAAGGCTGCGGTCAATTGGAGCATATACAGATGAGTTAACCCTTAAGTCAATAGAAAACATTGTTAAAGCTGCCCCATTGCACGATATTGGGAAGGTAGGTATTCCGGATACCATCCTGCATAAGCCGGGCTCACTGACTGAAGATGAGTGGGTAGTGATGAAAACCCATGCCAATTTGGGTAAAGATGTTCTCAGTGCTGCCAAACTCAAAGATGCAAAGAATACCCATGTCTTGGATGCCGCAATTAATATTGCTGGCGGCCATCATGAGAATTGGGATGGCACGGGTTATCCGCTGGGCCTAAAGGGCGAGGAAATTCCATTGGCAGCGCGATTAATGTCATTGGCAGACACCTACGATGCCTTAGTCAACGAGCGGGTTTATAAAAAGCAGTGGTCCCATCAAGAGGCTTGTTTGGAGATTACTCGGCTAAAAGGAATTCGCTTTGACCCGCAAATTGTCGAAGCATTTATTCTGGAAAAAGACAATTTCTTGAAAATCTCCAAGCTATATGGAGATTCTAAATGACGATTAGTTTTGAGCCCAGCTCTAATGTTCGACGTAACTCTCGCCTTATTTTGGGCGCTTCCATTATTTTGGCGATCATCTTCGTCATTAATGCGCTAATTTCTGGTTATTTGCTACGCCGTAACACAACAGATGATCGTGCAGATCAGCTATCTACCTTGACATTAATATTGGCTGAGCACACTTCGCAAATTATTTTTGCAGCAAATACGGTTCTAAATAGCATTGATGATGTGGTTTATGCGGAAAAAATTGACGATGAGAAAAGCTATCGCAAGTACGCGTCCAATAAAAATCAATTTGAACTATTGAAGGAAAAGACAAAATCGAATTCCATTTTAGATGTCACTACTTTTGTGGCCAATGACGGTAAAGTGCTTAATTTTTCTCGCTCTTACCCAGCGCCTGAAATTAATCTGGCGGATCGAGATTATTTTATCTACTTGAAAAATCACAATGATCTTGAGACCTTCTATAGTGCTCCCGTCCAGAATAAGGGAAACGGTAAATGGGTTTTTTATTTAGCCAGGCGCGTCAATGGAGCGCATGATGAGTTTTTGGGCATCATTTTGGTGGGCGTCTCTGTAGAGGTCTTTTCCTCTCTGTACGAGAGGTTGGGTGCTAATTTGGGCGATGGTGCAGCGATAACCCTGTATCGCCAAGACAAGACCTTATTAACTCGTTGGCCACTAGTTGAAAACCTAATAGGTCGTGTCAATACTAATAGCTTGATTGAGCAATCTTTAGGCGCAGCAGCAGACGGTAACGGTGTGATCTTTACATCCAAGACCGGCTTTACTCGGCAAAATACGTCTCCAGTCGAGCGCATGATTTCCTATAGAAAGGTTACTGGTTACCCATTCATTGTCGGAGCCGTAGTCCCCGAGACTTTGTATTTAGCCAACTGGTATAAAAATGCGACTGGCGGTCTAATTGCTACCATTTTGAGCATCATCATTTTATTTATTGGAACCTATTTTCTGCTAAGGACTTATCGGCGTAATGCTGAGAACCAATATCGTGCGCATCATGATGTTCTTACCAGGCTGCCCAATAGAACCTTATTCTCCGACCGCCTTTCTTATTCCCTGGCCAATTGCAAGCGCAACCAAACTAAATTGGCGCTTCTTTTTATTGATTTAGATAATCTTAAAACGATTAATGATGTCTACGGCCATCTCGTGGGGGATGCAGTCCTGATGCAGGTTGCCGAAAGAATACGAACCTGTTTACGAGACTCCGATACTGTGGCTCGTCTAGGCGGAGATGAATTTATTGTGCTCCTGCCGGGTGTTGGTGATGAGAAGAATGCCCTGATGGTTGCTGAAAAAATTCGATCCACCCTCATGGTGCCGATAACAGCCGATGGCATCTCTGTGAGTACAAGTGCGAGTATTGGCGTGGCCTTATATCCCGATCACGGATTAAATGAGTCTGATTTAATGAACAATGCCGATATGGCGATGTATGAGGCTAAATCTAGAGGTCGAAATGCTATTGAGATCTTTGGCGAGAAAGTTGTTCAGGCGGTTTTTAAAGATATTTCATGAGCCCAAAGTATTGGGGGGCGATTGTTTATGAAAAAATTTAATATCTCCAAAATTCTTTTAATTCCATCGATTAGCCTTGGGTTTTTGTTCATAGCGCTTGGATCAACCCCAAGTCAAAGCGCGCCCACTTCAACTATTCCCACTGTGCAAATTGGAAATTTGATTTGGGATCAAACGGAGATGAATATTGCCGACGTGAAGACGTACGCGTTACTCACTGGTTTTGTGAGTGCCGCAGAGCAGAAGGGTGGCGGCTTATCTTATGAGGCTGGCTTTGTTCAAAAGCCAGACTGGACTTGGAAAACTCCCTATGGCATATCTGCAAAGGATGCTGAGCCAGCAACGCATCTCAATCAAAAAGAAGCTGAATCTATTTGTCGCTATTACGGTAAACGTTTGCCAACAGATGCCGAATGGACGAACGCTGCATTCTTAGAACAAAGAACTAATCCTCCAGTTGGATACATAAAGGGTCAGCGTTATCCCTATCCAGGTGGCGCAAATCCCTCGGCTTCTCATTGCCTTAGCGGATGCGGTGACTATAAAGGTCTTGCACCAGCTGGCGCTTTGAACCGTGGAACTGGGCACGTGATTACTGGCTCAACCAAGCCTGGCGTCAATGGCTTGTTTGATATGGGCGGTAATGTTTGGGAGTGGACTGCTACTGAGCGCAATGGCGGCTACATCACTCGTGGAGCATCGTGGTGGTATGGCCCTAATAGACAGCAAGAGAGCGATGTGGAATCAAAGCCTGGTGATATTGCCGTGGTTTATATCGGATTTCGTTGTGTAGCTGATGCCGTGAAACAATAGGGAATGACTAATTCCGTAGTAGATTCTTCTGAAATTGAAATTACCCCCGATTACCAAGCGGTAATTGAGGCTATTGAGCGTCAAGATCCTTACATCTTCGTTAGCGGTAAAGCGGGCACTGGTAAAACGACCCTCATCGGCTATTTACGAGAAGCCATACCCGGTAACGTCGTGGTAGTTGCACCAACAGGGGTTGCCGCGCTCCAGGTTAAAGGAGTGACCATTCATTCCTTCTTTAGATTGCCCCCACGACTTATTTTCCCTGAGGAAGATATCAAGCCGCTGCGCGATAAACGCCTTTATAAAGATATTCGCTTACTCATCATTGATGAGATCTCGATGGTGCGAGCTGATGTCGTGGATGCAATGGATTTATTTCTGCGCGAGAATGGTCCGCAAAAAGGCAAGCCCTTTGGCGGCATTCAGGTGATGTTTGTGGGGGATTTGTTTCAGCTGCCGCCAGTGGTGTCTAGTGCTGATATGCAAGTCCTAGCAGAGCGTGGTTACGAGGGGCCTTATTTCTTTTGCGCTATGGCCTTGCATCGCAAAGATGTCACGATGGTAGAGCTCTCTAAGATCTTTCGTCAAAAGGATGAGCACTTCGCAGGCTTATTAAATCGCATTCGAATTAATCATGATATTGATGAGGCTCTTGATACTCTGAATGCACAGTGCTATCGCAAAGATGTTGAGATGGATGAACAGACCATTACTCTGACCACTACAAATGCAAGAGCGGATCAAATCAATGGGGCTGGCTTGCGCGCTATTACCGTTGAGGGCAAGGTCTACGCAGGTCAGTCGACGGGTAAATTTAATATCGACGAACGCAATTTACCTTCACCCAATAATTTAGTGCTTAAGGTAGGCGCTAAAGTCATGTTCACCGCAACGGATCCTGGATTTCCTAAGCGTTGGGTCAATGGCACTATTGGTGTAGTGCGTGAGTTGCTGCCAGATAGGGTGAAGGTGATGGTGCAAAACGGGCCTTATGCAAATACAGTGGAAGTAACAGGCCATCAGTGGGAGTCTTATCGCTATGACCATGACATGATGTCAGGGAAGATCTCCCCCAGCATCATCGGCACCTATCTTCAGATACCGCTCATGCTGGCTTGGGCTGTAACGATTCATAAGAGCCAGGGCAAAACGCTCGATAAAGTGAAGGTTGACCTATCCTCAGGCGCATTTGCCTCGGGACAGGTTTATGTTGCCCTAAGCCGTTGTAAAACGATTGAAGGTATTTCTCTACAGCGGCCGATTGAGCCCAGAGATGTCAGTTGCGATCAGGAGATTAAGCGTTTCTATCTGAATTGCTTGCCTTCCAAATAAGGCTATTTTTTCTTATTTGACGTCTGCCGGCTTATGTAATAACATTGTTATTACTATGAATAAGAACCATAAATCCATTGCTGAAACTAGGGCATCGCTGCAGGTAGCTATTCGAGCTATTGGCAACTCTAAAGGCGTGGTTATCCCAAAGATTATTCTTGAACAATCTGGAATAAAGGAGATTGTTGAGATGTCGGTCGACGGAGAAAAAATCGTTCTAAGCAAGCCTAAAAATACTGCGAGAGAGCATTGGGCTCGAGACGCTCAAAGTCTTGCTAAGGTTGGCGAGGACAAGTTGGTGCTTGGAGATTTTGCAAACGAAGAAGATGGAGATTGGGTTTGGTAAAGAGCATCGTTTCTCGTGGAGAAATTTGGCTTATCAATCTAGATCCTACGATCGGAAGTGAAATTAAAAAGACGCGCCCCTGTATTGTGGTGTCACCTCAAGAGTTAAATGACCATTTGCGCACTGTTATTGTTGCGCCCATGACTAGCAAGGGCAGACCTGCAGGCTTTCGGATACCTATTACGCACGATGGCAAGAAGGGGCTGATTCTTTTAGATCAAATCAGAGCTGTTGATAAAGCGCGCTTGGTCAAGAAAGTGGGCAAGAGCAATCCAAAAACCCTATCTGCCAGTCTTGGTGTACTACAAGAGGCTTTTGCTATTTAGCTTCTTTATTAGAAGCCAGCCGCCAACCCATCTCTACGGTGATCGCTACCAGCAATATAAGCAGAATCGGCATCATCACAGAGTTTAGCAATTGCTTGTGCGCTACCAAAGTCTAAGCTATTTGCTGGCTGTACAGCAACCTCATGTCCTAGCGCTTTCAATCCATCAACCACGCTCTGGGGCATTGCCGCCTCCACAGTGAGCTTGCCTACATCATCAATACGCCAACGTGGCGCATCGGAACACGCTTGTGGATTGAGGTATTCATCTACAAAGCGCATCACGAATTGAATATGACCCTGCGGCTGCATATTGCCACCCATCACACCAAATGCCATGGTAGGTTTGCCATCCCTAGTGAGGAAGGCTGGAAGAATGGTGTGGAAAGGGCGTTTGCCTGGCGCAACTTGGTTAGGGTGTCCATCCTCTAATCTGAAGCTCATGCCACGATTATGAAAAGCAATGCCACCTGGGGCAACTACTCCAGAACCAAAGCCTTTGAAGTTAGATTGAATATAAGAAATCATCATGCCGGATTCATCGGCGGCGCATAAGTAAACAGTGCCACCAGAATGCGGATCTCCGGGTCCATAGCTACCAGCCTTTTTGTGATCAATCATGACTGCGCGACTAGCTAAGTAATCCCGATCTAATAGGGAGCTCACTGGCATTTGCATGGAGCGCGCATCAGAGACATAAGCATAGACATCGGCAAAAGCCATCCGCATTGCTTCGATTTGCAAATGAATACGTTGCGCTGAATTAGCTGGGTACTGCTTCACATTGGCTGCCTGCAAAATACCTAAGGCAATTTGAGCGGCAATTCCGGAGCCGTTTGGTGGAATTTCATGGAGAGTGTAATCGCCATAATCGAAGGCTAAAGGCTCAACCCATTCTGGCTGGTTATCAGCGAAGTCTTGCATAGTGAAGCAACCGCCAGTAGCCCCTGCAAAGTCCACCATACTTTGTGCAAGTGGACCTTTATAAAAAGAATCGCCTTCCGTGGCAGCAATTTCTTTCAGAGTTTTGGCTTGCGCAGGATATTTCCAGATTTGTCCCGCTTGAGGTGCCTTGCCATCAATTAAAAATGATTCTACAAAACCAGGTTGGTTCTTCAGGATTGGAATGGCTTCACGCCATTGACGAGCGATAACAGGTGAAACCGGAAAACCATTTTCCGCATAGTCGATAGCTCGTTTAAACAATTGCGCAAAGGGCAGCTTGCCAAATTTTCTGGAGAGCTCAATCCAACCAGCAACCATGCCGGGGACAGTGACCGTATTCCAGCCAATAAGATCCATTGCAGATTTACCAGCAAAATACTCCGGCTTCCAGGCAGCAGGAGCGCGACCAGAAGCATTTAAGCCATGTATCTTCTTGCCATCCCAAAGGATTGCAAAACCATCTCCACCTATGCCGTTCATCGTGGGTTCAACAACGGTGAGTGTGATTGCAGTTGCAAGTGCCGCATCAACTGCATTACCGCCACTCTGTAGAGCTTCAATACCAGCCTGAGTGGCTAGTGGTTGAGAGCTCGCAACAGTGTTTTTGGCTAAAACAGGCGCGCGACTACCAAAAGGAGGGGATATCAACATAGGGGCTTATCTATTTAAATACTTAATCAACTTTAACATTCGCTGACTTTACAGCCTTATCCCATTTACTGGCTTCGCTTGCAGTAATTTCAGATAATTTTTCTGAGTTTGCAAACTGAGGGTGAATGCCTTGGGCTGCCATACGCGCTTTGAAATCTGGATTCGTGAGAATTTTACGGATTTCTCTCTCTAATTTTGCAATGATCACTGGGGATGTTCCTTTGGGAACATAAACCGCATAGAAGTTTTCTACATCAAATTGCTTCATGCCATCTTGCCCTAGAGTAGGAATATTGGGCATTAAGGGAGAGCGTTCTGCTGCGGCAATCGCAATCGGGCGTAGCTTGCCACTCTGAATATGTGGCAATGAGGCGGTCACGCTGTCAAACATCATGAGGGTATTGCCTGCAATCAAATCAGGCAGGGCAAAGCTACTACCTTTGTATGGAATATGGGTTCCGGTTGCCCCAATACGCTG
>CANBSM010000051.1 GCA_947372155.1 Burkholderiaceae bacterium | reverse complement strand
TACTGGTCTAGACTTGCAGATAAAGCAAAAGGCAATGTGCCGTTACTTGCATCATTGCCTATCTTGATTGCGCCACCATTTGTAAAGCCTGTTGCAGAGATTGTGCTGCCGGTGATGGTGACGTTATTGTTTGCGGAAATGCCAATGCTTCCGCCACGGCCTGTTGAGCCGTTCGTTTGAATCGTGCTAGTTTGAATATTGAGATCGCCGTTATAGGCGATGAGTGTGATGGCGCCACCATCCGTTGTGCCGTTTGCCGCAATGCCGCCTGCTACTGTAATTTGATCACCTGAGAATGCAACCAATCCGCCTGGGCCGTTATTGCCATTAGCTTGCACTACACTACCAGCTTGAGTATAAATACTCGGTGCCGTTGCGTAAATTGCTCCACCTGTTGTTCCGTTAGCTAATATTTGCGCATTACTTTGCAGCATTACAGATTGGCTACCAGTAAGGTAAATCACATTACTATTGCCTTGGGCTACGTTAGCCTGGATAGCACTTTGATCATTAGCAGCAGTTGTTGAGTAAACCTGGTTGAGATTTTGGTCTACGTTATGAGATAAGAGATATGCGGGCAACTCATCCGGACGCTTAGCCATACCGTTAACTGTTATCGTGGTCACACTATTAACCGGCAGATTAGCATTCAGACTCAGTCCACCAGAAACATAAATTGCTTGGGCCAAGAGCTTAATTGCATTGCCCAAGGAGCTTGATGAGTTTGCTAAGTTGTAGTTGCTAGTATTGATATTGCCAGCTGCATGGATGGTTTGAGCCTGGACCGTTACTTGGGTGGCTGTAATACTGCTGCCAACATTGAGATAAGCAATGGATGATTGGATGATGACATCTAGGTTCTGGCCACCAATATTGGCATTGAGATTAAATATGCCAGCTGAAGTCAGAGTCAGAGTTGTGTAGTGAGATCCTGACTTTAGGATATCTGCCCCACTAGCAATCGTCAGGCTACCAGTGCCGTTTTGAGTGCAAGCGCCTAAAGCTGGACATGCAGTGGTATTAGCAGTTACGGCAATCGTGACATTGCTATTCGATAAAGCAGCAGAAATCACATTGGCCGCTCCGCTATTAATAACGAGATCTATTGGATCCAATAACCAAGTACCAGACTTGCCATTAACAGCAGTAGTAATCACTTGAGCCTGAGGAGCTAGTGCTACAGACCCTTTGGAACTAGTCTCAATAAAGCCGCCATTGCCCGATATTGGTCCACCCATAGACTTGAGGATGCCAGAAACTGTGGTTTGCACTTCAGACCAGATAGCAATTGCACCTCCATTACCCGCCTTAGTAGCAGAAACATCAATGATGGCATTTTTCTCAATAGAAACCGTCTTGGCCAATTGCTTGTATTGACTTGCGGTTTCTGCATTAGCCAGAATGCCAGCTTGAGTTGGGTTATTGACCTGTGTACCGCCGCTTACCTTGGTATTAGTTAGCCCTACATTGACTTGTCCGCCACCAGTAGCACCCTTAGCCTCTGTTTTGGAGTCCTGAGCAATAGTGATTTCATTGCCCACGATATTGACCTGTCCACCCTGCGCTGATTTGCTATCTGCTGACACTTTGCCAGCCTGGTTAACGTTATTGGCAACCAATTCAATAACGCCACCGTTGCTGACCATGCTGTTAGCGGAGATTCGGCCTGTGTTTTTAATAACTGTGGCCATTAACTGATTAGCTGATCCAGCAGCAATCACCACTAAGCCACCATCAACCTCAACAGCTCGCTTATTTTCAATTAGACCCTGATAAGCAGCTTTATCCACCTTCATAGACATCAGGGAATTTCCCTTGAAATCTAGGGTAATTTGCTCACCTGATCCTAGAGCCACAGTTCCAGCCCCTTTTTTAGCGATCAGATAGCCATCATTACGAACTTCCGGGGCCAACAATGCAATGTAACCACCATCAACAGTCGTTTTAATTTTGCCTTCGTTGATCACTGCGCCAGTGCCTTTACCTCTGTAGGTAGATTTACCTTCCATGAAATCTTGATTAGCGATATTCATGGTGGTAGCAACAACACCAGCAGCATTTACTGATGAACCTTTGGCAAAGGTCACACCATTTTCATTTACAAAGACTACCTGACCATTTGCTTTGACTGAACCCTCGATAACGGATGCATTACCCCCAGTAACGCGATTCAATGTCACTGCATTAGCATTGGGCTGATTGAAGTTTACGGTTGCGTTTTTACCTACATTAAAACTATCCCAGTTCACTACCGCACGTTGTGAAGTTTGGTTCACATTTACGGTTGCAGAATTCGCAGTTTGTGTTTGCGAGATTGCAGCATTTCCGGCAACCACTTGACCACCAGTTGGCAGTGCTAATTTTGGCAAGATAGGAACTGCAGGATTTGCGAATGCTGTCGCAGATGAAATAACAGCGCCGAGGAAAAAAGCACGCAAAATATTCCCTGCGAAAGAAGATCTCGCAAAGAATTTTTTTAACGATATTTTCAACAAGAGGAGCGAACTCTCATGAAGGCTTTTTTTCAAGGCATTTACTGGGTAATTTCCGGAATCAGAATTTTCCCAAAGCCTTATATCTATTGGTATTAGCCCAAGAGAGAACCCTCTGAAAGCCCCGAATTTACAAGCTTCTTTTTGGTCAAAAAACGTCTAAAAAGACAAAAAGGTATGGACTGACAAAAACAAGCTCATTTTGGAAAATTTTTAAGGGGGCTTCGAATGCACGCTTTTTTATATTTTTGAGGCAAAAACTATCAGCTAAAAAAACAAAAAATGCTCTCAATGAATGGAGATATTTTTACTGGTTTTTACTTCAAAATCCTGTTCGTCTAATGGAGAATTTTTCGTCTGCAAAAGTGCTTCTCCCCACCCCGCTTGTAATCGCAATTGATCCAATAAAATGCACATCATTTGCAAAGTATTTGGGGGGAGTTTTAGGTTTAAATTTGCGCCGCCGGGAAGGAAAAAATCCATTGATAAATCTGCATCGATTTGCCCTTCCTGCAGATCACTTAACTGGGCTAATTTTTCACCATTTTTGGTTAAGGCGCAGGTGACATCCATTACCAAAATAGGATCAAATCCAAGCGGGAAATTGACTCCAGATTCGTAGGCTTGTGATGCAGAATTTTCTTTTTTCGCTGTCTCTAAAATTGCCTCTTTTTCAAATTCGTGCATCGCTTTTACAGCGTCTGGTGAGTGTGTTTGCTCGAGCTTTTTAGAGAGTAAATGGGTGGTTGCCGCAAGAATAAACAGCGTTGTTCTGCGCGTAAACCAGAAGCGGTACTCCTCTTGGTTTTGTGTATTAAAGCGAAACAAGATTCGATCTTCTTGTGGCAAATAGGTTCCATTGAGTTGCTTTATGCTCATGATGTATTCAATCCATTTTTAGATGGAGATATCCTTTGAATCCGGTTTTTGAGGGCTATTTTTGGGTGCATTTGGCACCTGTTTTGGGGGTATATTCGGCACTATTTGAATAGGCGGAATGATCAAAATTTGAGGGGGTTGAACCTGCATTTGCTCCCTCTTTTTAATATTGGATGCCTCAGTTAAAACACGTTTAATAGAAGGTTTTGCCCCAGCCAAACTAAATTGGGATACCGCAAATGCGCCTGACTGTAAGGCTACAGCAAAACCAATGCTCTCCCCTATTTGGGTGGCCTTTAATACCGCATTAAATGGAGTCAGAATCTGGAAAATATTGCCGTTAATGAGAGTGCATTCCATGGTTAGGGCCGTTGAGATGCTGGGGCTATTCATCAAAACGGAGTACTTAGCCCCTGGTGCACAGTTAAGTCCTTGATGGAGATAAAAAAGACACTGCTCGCCAGCGCAAAAGGTTCCAAATGAGGTGTTAGCGTCCGCAATGGTGTAGGCCTCATTATTGCGACCACTCAATTCTGCGGTCCAGTTTTGATAGGGGTATTTGTCACCTGCCCACGCCATTTGTGTGGCTAGAACCATGAAAATGGTTACTATCCGCTTCATTGCACGACCCTAGCATTCTCACGCAAGCGCTTGATGGTTTCGGCTAAATATTGCTGAATAATCGCCTGCCTTAGTTGATTTTTGGAGGCCTCAAGGCTCTGAATCTTGGCGGAGCGCGTGTCATCCACCTTGATAACTACCCAGGCATCACCCAGCTTAATGGGTGACTTACTGAAGCCACCTTTACCCAAGGTACCCACTACATCAGCAATTGGGGGTGCTAATTGTTGAGGTCCTACCCAACCCAATAAACCACCCTGTGCTTTTGTTGCTGCATCTAAAGATACCTCTTTAGCTACCTTGGCAAAAGCATCGCCCGCTTGCAAACGGCCAATGACCGCAATGGCTTCAGACTCTGACTTGAGAACAATTTGACTGATTTTGTATTGAGTAGCAGAGTCACTACCTCCACCCAGCTGCTGCTTTTGTTTGTCGTACTCTTCACGCAACTTTTCATTGGTGATCGGATTTTTCTTAAGGTATTCCTCCACGAATGCCTGTACGTAAATTGTTTGGCGTAGCTGGGTAATCTGATCCTGGAGATCTAACTCCTTATCAATTCCCTGCTTTACTACCTCCTGAACAATTAATTGACGGTTGATGAGCTCATTCTTAATTGCTTCACGCAATTGCGGGCTATCTTTTTGACCCTGATTTATCGCAGCTTGAAGATTTAGATCAAATAAGCCTTTAGTAATTGCGACACCATTCACGGTTGCCACAAACTCAAAATCTGCTGCAAAAGTAGCAGCTGAAATTATGGATAAGACTGAGAAAAAAATGGTATTGCAAAATTTCATGAAGGCTTTCTGGTATTGCTTTGATTGACTATCTAAAGATTAAGCACTCACAATCATCTCGGGATTCGTCTTTGCAAAGTAATCTGTATTTACCCAAAACATCAATAAAGGCATGCTACAAGGACCGCAGCTTAGTCCTTCAATTAGAAGTTATAGCTTCCAGTAATCCAGCCTCTTGGCTGAGTTGTGGTGCCGTCGGTATTTACCGGTTGACCAACTTGGTTATACAAAGGGTTTTGACCAACTTTCCAGGCAACCATAGCGCCTAGGTTCCAGCCCTCGTAATCCCACTTCACACCCAAACCAGCACCCATTAAAGAATAGGTATTGTTGGCATTAGTCTGACCTTGCCACCCTGGATACATAAATTTGTATTGCTGTACTACGCCAGCATCAAAGAAGGCTGACAAGTTAAGCTTAGGCTGCAACTCATGGCGCACTTCCATTGTAAAAAGGCCGCCCTGCGATCCTCCAGATTGCGCTACAGGATAAGCACGCACGCCATAAGGGCCACCTAGATAAAACTGTTCTGCAGAGTTTAGGTTGGTCGAGGCAAACTGACCTGATAGTGCCGTGTAGAGGGTTGTCGCACCATCTTCAACCAGTTGTTGATTGCGGTTTCCGGAGAATGTCAACTTACTAAAGTTAGAAGGTGTGATTGGCTGGTATACCAATGGATTGGAATTAGGCACGGAGTACATGCTGTAATTCGCCATGCTAGTGGACTGAATATCCAAATGACCGAGAACTGCCGTTACCGATCCACTAGTGATAGCGCCATATCCAAAGCCATCAACGAAGTTTCCCGACATCCCTGCGGACAGATTATTAATGTTGTATGCGCTAATAACTGTATTGGTGATGTTATTTTTATTGTTATAGCTCTTTACATCGTAGTTCAGGCTGGTATTGAGGTTTCCACCCTGTGAACGAATCAATGGGTAAGCTGCACTGACACCTGTAGTCCACGCATCGCCAGCACCGCCAGTTGAGGCATAGTTACTGACATTCTTATATTGCAAGTAAGTACCTGCCAAACCCAATCTTAGGCCATTCTCAGAACCGGGTACGGAGATTGCACCTTGAACATATTGAGAGCCCTGCGAAAAAATACCGTTTACTGAGGCAGAGTCACCGATACCCAATGCGCCATTTAAATTCATGGCAAGGACAGCCTGGTTTGCACCGGTGGTACGGCTTCCGTAGTTATTTAACTCTGCTCTACCCTGCACTAAGTCAGGCTGAGTTAATTGAAGGCGTACATTAGTGTCGCCATCTTTATCGCCCGGCTCAAGTTGACTTGAAACCATTACGCCAGGAGTTTCATTCAAAATGATAATTGCGCGCTCAAGCTTATCCATATTGAGTGGATCACCTTGAGGATTTGCATAAGTAATGTAATCGGCAGCACGCTCTTTACTAAAGCGTGTGGGGCCCTGGGGGTTCTCTACAACTACCTTCCCCAACTTAGCCTCAGTAACCATAATTTTGACCACGCCATCAGCAATCTTCTGCGGAGGAAGAATTGCCTGAACGGTGTAGCCCTTACTACGATACAAGTTTTGAATGGCATCGCAAGCTCTTTGTAAGTCATCAAAACTTACAGGAACACCAACCCATGAGCGAATGGCTAATTGCACTTCTGCTTCCGGGAGAATATTGATACCCTCCAGGACAAATGATTTAACTGTAAAACGTAACTCGCCTTCTTTGGGAGTGCTTGGCTGAACAGGAGCAGCCCTTCCTGGCTCAGGCAGTGCTAACGGCGATGGCAATGGTAATTGCTGCTCTAAACCCTGTTGCAATGCACCAGCATCTACTTGTGCAAATACTGGAGCAGAGTAAATGAAACTAAATGCCGTTAAGGCTAAAAGAGATTTCTTAGTGCGGAGGATTTGAGTCTGGGACATCAGAAAGTAGAGGCCTAAATAAGATCTTAAAGTTGCTAAGTTATTGATAAATAATGCATAAATTTAATGGTTTATAGGGAAAATTCCCATTAGCTGCAGAGCCAATAACAGGTCAGAGGGGGCCTCCGCGTAAATCCGACGAAAATACCCGCTCTCGTTTAAGATTTCGTATGAATTCAACTGTTAGCACCCCTATTTCCTTTGATTACCCCCAGCAAGACTCTGCTGGAGTTACTTGTACCGCCCAGGCCTGGGCCAAAACCCCTCCTCAACTCCATGGCGCTGAAAAAGCAGCTGTAATTTCTCGCATTAAACAATTGCTGGTTGAGAAAGATGCTGCTCTAGTCGCCCATTACTATGTGGACGGCGATATTCAGGACTTAGCCTTATCTACTGGTGGCTATGTCGCCGATTCTTTAGAAATGGCACGCTTTGGTAGAAACCACTCTGCCAAGAACTTAATTGTTGCTGGCGTGCGCTTCATGGGTGAATCTGCCAAGATCCTCAGCCCAGAAAAAAGGGTTTTCATGCCGGACCTAGAAGCAACCTGCTCTTTAGACTTGGGTTGCGACGCTGCCGACTTTGCCGCATTTAGAGCTGCGCATCCTGATCGCGTTGTCGTGGTCTATGCAAATACTAGCGCTGCAGTAAAAGCTCAAGCGGATTGGATGGTGACTAGTTCCTGCGCATTAGCGATTGTTCATCAACTCAAAGTTGAAGGCAAAAAGATTTTATGGGCCCCTGATCGTCATTTGGGTCGTTACATTCAAGAGCAAACTGGTGCAGATATGCTTCTGTGGAATGGTGCCTGCATTGTTCATGATGAATTTAAAGCGGTTGAGTTAGAGATGTTGATGGCTGCTCATCCCAATGCTCTCGTTCTCGTTCACCCCGAATCACCACAAGCAGTCGTTGACCTTGCAGACGTTGTAGGCTCTACCTCCGCCATGATTAAAGCGGTAGTTGAAGGCACGGCCACCGAATACATTGTGGCAACCGATAACGGCATCTTGCATCGTATGCGCCAATTAGCTCCCAATAAGAAACTCATTGAGGCTCCAACCGCTGGCAATAGCGCTACTTGTAAGAGCTGCGCACACTGCCCTTGGATGGCCATGAACGGCTTACAAGGTATTCTGGATTGCCTAGAAAACGCTTCTGG
>CANBSM010000050.1 GCA_947372155.1 Burkholderiaceae bacterium | reverse complement strand
ATCATTCTTGAGATCATTAATATTTTCAAGGCCAACCGCAATGCGCACCAAGCCATCCGAAATACCAGCGGCCTTACGAGCCTCAGGCGTTACACGGCAATGCGTTGTTGTGGCTGGGTGAGTAATAGTCGTACGGGTATCGCCCAAGTTTGCAGTAATCGAGCAAAGCTTAGTTTGGTTAATGAGTTTGAACGCAGCCTTCTTACCACCCTTCAAGGTGAAAGAAACAATCGCCCCACCCTCTTTTTGCTGGCGCATTGCCAAAGCGTGCTGAGGATGCGATTTCAGGCCGGGATGGTAAACGCGCTCTACTCCAGATTGCTTCTCAAGCCATTGGGCCAAGGCGAGTGCATTCTGACTCTGCTGCTTCATGCGAAGCTCTAGAGTCTCTAGGCCTTTGAGGAATACCCAGGCATTGAACGCAGATAGCGTTGGTCCTGCAGTACGAACATATGGGAAGACTTTGCCCATAATGAAATCTTTACTGCCGACAATTGCTCCACCTACCACTCGACCCTGTCCATCTAGGTATTTAGTAGCCGAATGAATGACGACATCAGCACCGAGTGCTAATGGTTTTTGCAAAGCAGGCGTACAGAAGCAGTTATCCACCGCGAATAAGGCACCTGCTTTTTTAGCTATCTTTGAAATCGCCCTGATATCAGCAATCTCAGTTAAAGGATTGGAAGGTGTCTCTAGATAAAAAAGTTTAGTGTTTGGCTGGACAGCTGCCTGCCATGACTTAGTATCCGCCAAATCAGCATATGTTGTTGTGATGCCAAAGCGACCCAAGATATTGGTGAACAACTGAATCGTTGCGCCAAATACCGAGCGTGAGCAAACCACGTGGTCACCTGCTTGCAGATGCGCCATCGCCATTGTCAGAATGGCAGACATTCCGGAAGCAGTCGCAATACATGCCTCGCCACCTTCTAAAGCGGCCAAGCGATCCTGGAACATGCTTACAGTTGGATTAGTAAAGCGAGAATAGATAAAGCCTTGGTCAGCATGTGCAAAACCATCAGCCGCTAACTCTGCGCTATCAAAACAGAAGCTGGATGTCAGAAACATCGCCTCTGAATGCTCTTGGTATTCAGCGGTGCGACGAGTACCAGCGCGAACCGCCAAGGTCTCGAGCGCTAGCTTAGAAAAATCGGGTTTTTTACGGATAGTTTTGCTCTTCATGCTGCTATTTTGACACCGAATTACGAATTTGCCTCGAGTGAGGCAAATTCCTGTCGCTTTTTAGTCTTCGGTAGCCAAATGCAGATGGAGTTGTGAGCGGGCAAAGTCGCTCGAATCCTTTTGACGATCAGCTTTCGCATCAGAGGTATTTCTAGCGGCTTCCAAGGCATCAAGATAAGACTCGGTGATGTCACCCGTAACGTAGAAGCCATCAAAGCAAGAGGCCTCAAAATTTTGAATATCTGGATTAACGTCCCTGACCGCCTGTTTCATGTCTTCGATGCTTTGATAGATCAACTGATCAGCGCCAATCATCTTATTGATCTCTTCATCAGTACGGCCATAGGCAACCAATTCGCTGCGGGTTGGCATATCAATACCGTAAACGTTCGGGAAACGCACTGGTGGTGCAGCAGATGCAAAGATCACTTTCTTAGCACCAGATTCACGCGCCATCTGCACAATCTCAAATGAGGTTGTGCCACGAACGATGGAATCATCCACAATCAATACTGTCTTGTCTTTAAATTCAATCCGCATGGCATTGAGTTTTTGACGAACAGACTTCTTACGAACAGCTTGGCCTGGCATGATGAATGTACGACCGATATAACGATTTTTAAAGAAGCCTTCACGGTAATCCACACCCAATTTCTTTGCTACCTGCATCGCTGCTGGACGGCTGGAATCTGGAATCGGCATCACCACATCGATCTCATCGACGTTAGTCTCTTTGCGGATCTTCTCTGCCAAATAATCGCCCATACGCATACGCACGTTGTAGACAGTTACACCGTCAATGGTTGAGTCTGGACGGGCCATGTAGACATACTCAAAAATGCAAGGGGTTAACACTGCATTTGGCACGCATTGACGTGAATAGAAATTGCCGTCCAAATCAATATAGATTGCCTCGCCTGGATTCACATCGCGTACGAATGTAAACCCTAGGCCTTCAAGAGCAACAGACTCTGATGCAATCATCCACTCAGGACCTTGGGGAGTATCGATACGACCAATACACAGCGGACGAATACCGTACTGATCGCGGAAGGCTAATAAGCCATAACCCGCTATCAAAGAAACGACTGCATACGAACCTTTAACACGATTGGTTACACCAGTAACAGCGTTAAACATCGCGCCCTCATCTAGAGCTGCGCTGTTGGTTTCTTTTTGAAGTTCATCAGCCAATACGTTAAGCAACACTTCTGTATCAGAGCTGGTGTTGATGTGACGACGGTCACGATAGGCCATCTCAACCCGTAGGCTAGGTGCATTCGTCAAGTTACCGTTATGCGCCAAGATAATGCCGTAAGGTGCGCTTACATAAAAAGGTTGCGCCTCTTCTTCGCTACTTGCAGAGCCTGCAGTTGGGTAGCGCACTTGGCCAATACCAGCATTGCCAACTAAGCTACGCATATTGCGAGTTCTAAAGACGTCTCTTACTAAGCCATTGGCTTTATGCATAGTGAACGAGTTACCGTTCATTGTTGCAATGCCTGCAGCATCTTGACCGCGATGTTGCAAAAGCAACAAGGCATCATAGAGGAGTTGATTTACTGGTGAGTGGGAAACAGTTCCGACGACGCCGCACATATCTCTAGATTCCTATTGTTAATTTAGGAGTAATGGTAGGGGTAACTTTAGGCATTGCATCACCCAATTGTTTTGCCCAGTCGGCAGGAAGCCAACCTTTAATTAAACCGGTTGCCATATCAATTGCTGGTCTGGTAATCGCATTTTTCCAGGCCATACTTTGCGGAATAGGAGTAAGTGCTGCTAAGGTAGCCAGCACCACTACGATTAAGCCGCCACGAATCACGCCAAATATCAAACCCAAGAAACGGTCAGTCAAACTCAGGCCGACTGACAAAATAATTTTTTGCACCACTCCACCAAACAAGCCGCAGATGATGAGGGTTAATACAAACAAAATAATAAAGCTCACACCAAGGCTCAGCAATTCATCAAGGTGAAATGTAGATAGCCACTCGGTTGAGAGGTAGTTGCTATAGTGGTAGGCAACCCAGGCTGCAGCAAACCATGATGCTAAGGCAAGCACCTCTTTAAATAAGCCGCGTGAGATACCGACTAAAGCAGACACCAGGAGCACAACTAGGGTGAAGTAATCCACCGATGTAAGCTTAAGGGTGGATAAATATTCCATTACTGCTTACCGGATTCGACTAGTCTTGGTGAGAGGCCCATCGCCTTGATTTTCTTTTCAGCTGCTTCTGCAGCGTCTTTATCCGTGTACGGACCGGCGCGAACAAGAAAAATCTTACCGCCATCGGCTCCAGCTTTATTAACAACAAAACTTGGAATCTTTTGATTTTTAAGTTTAGCAACCAAGCTTTTTACATTGTCCTCTGATGCAAACGCACCAATCTGAATAATGTACTTGCCTGAACTAGTTACAGCACTAGACTTTGGAAAATCTTCCACCTTTGGTTTAGAGGTGGACTTGGGGACTGCGCCAGCAACTACTTCCTCGCCCGCAGCCAAACCTAATGCAGCTGATTTATTTACTGCGGGGGCTGACTTTACTTCTGCCTTAGGCTCTGCCTTTTCTTCAGCCTTCACTTCGGGAGCTGGTGCAGGAACTTCTGCTTTGGGAGCTTCAACTGGAAGATCTACCTTTGATTTTTCTTCAACCTTAGCCTCTGGCTTTGGATCAGCACCAGGGATAGGCAAGCTAGTAACAATATTGACAGCAATATCATTGGGCGCAGACTTTGGTTTACTATCCAAAATACGAGGCAGGCCAATCACAGCGATTAATACGAGGACAGCAGCGCCAATCAGGCGATGGCGCGCTCTTTGTTGTTCTGGATCTTCCGTGAGAGCAAGCTCTTCAGCTTCTGCTGCACGCTGAAAACTGCGTGGGGCCGCTCGTTTGGCGGTACGACTACCCCTTGAACCTAACTCAAGGTCATCGGACTGGGTTTTTCGCTTAAAAAAGCTTGGTAAACGAATCATGGATCAGTGGGCCTGGTTGTTTCGGTAAGTCATTACGCCTGCAACGGTATAGAAGGATCCGAAGGTCACAATTCTATCACCCTCACCCGCCAAAGATAGCGCTTTTTGATACGCTAAAGCAGGTTCTGAGAAGCATTCAATACCCCCGTCTGACCCATTTTTTGGCTTTACTCCCATAGATTCAAGCTTCTCAGCCAGGGCATTAGCGCTGGCGGCTCTGGGGGTCGGTAAATCGGTACAAAACCAGAAATCTACGATGTTTAAGAGGGGTTTAATCACCCCCTCAATATCCTTGTCGGCCATAGCCCCAAAAATGGCATAGGTGTAGGGGTGATAGCCCATTTTATCGAGGCCCTGAGCCAAGGTAGCGGCAGCATGGGGGTTGTGGGCAACATCCAATACCACAGTGGGTTGCCCTGGGAGAACCTGGAACCGGCCTGGTAGCTCAACCAAAGCAAAACCATTGCGAATATCCTGAGCGCTCACTGGTAGGCGCTGATGTAAGGCCATCAAAGCAGCTATTACTGCCGAGGCATTCAGAATCTGATTGGCACCCCGCAGGGCTGGGTAGCCAAGCCCACTAAAGCGTTTCTTGCGCCCAGCCCAACCCCATTGCTGTTTATCGCCTTGGAAGTTGTAGTCACGTCCTTGCAACCAAAGATCACAACCCAGCTTTTGGGCATAGTCAATGAGTGATTGTGGCGGGATCGGATCACCACAGACTGCGATCTGTCCTGGACGGAAAATACCTGCCTTTTCTAGACCAATGGCTTCACGTGTGCCGCCCAAAAAATCCGCGTGATCGATATCGATACTAGTCACGATTGCGCAATCAGCATCAACGATATTGACAGCGTCTAAGCGACCACCCATACCGACTTCCAACACAACCGCATCCAAATTGGACTTAGCAAACAGATGCATGATGGCTAAAGTTGTGAACTCAAAATACGTTAAGGTCGGAGCATCGACTAGACTCACCCGAGCTTCTTCGACAGCAGCAAAATGCTCAAGCAAGAGATTATCTTTGACATCCTCACCATTGATACGAGCACGCTCATTAAATTTGAGAAGATGTGGGGATGTGTGGCAGCCGACGCGATAGCCAGAAGCCAAGAGAATGCTCTCCAGAAAAGCACAGGTGGAGCCTTTACCGTTAGTGCCGGCAACAGTAATCACTGGACAATCAAAATGAAGGTCTAATGCGGCCTTCACGCGATTGATACGCTCAAGTCCCATATCGATACCGACAGGGTGAGCCGTTTCAAGATGGCTAAGCCAAGCCTCTAGGCTGGAAAATACTATGGGGGTTTGGTGTGCTGAGCTCAAGCGCTTAAACGACTGCGCTACCCGCTATTGCAGGCTCAGGAAGCTTTTGTAACAAAGCAAGTAAGCGCGCAATTTCACCACGCATCTGGCGACGATCAACAATCATATCAATGCCACCCTTTTGCATCAGGAACTCAGATCTCTGAAATCCTTCTGGCAACTTCTCACGCACTGTTTGCTCAATCACGCGTGGGCCAGCAAAACCAATTAAAGCCTTTGGTTCAGCCATGACTACATCACCCATGAAGGCAAAGCTGGCAGAGATACCGCCCATCGTTGGATCGGTAAGTACGCTGATATAAGGCAATCCTTTTTTAGCCAACAAGGTCAACATTGAGTTGGTCTTCGCCATTTGGAAAAGTGATAACAAGCTTTCTTGCATCCGCGCACCACCAGTTGCTGTGACGCAAATGAAAGCGCACTTCTTATGAATTGCTTCTTGTACTCCGCGGGCAAAACGCTCACCGACTACAGAACCCATTGAGCCACCCATGTATTGGAATTCAAAACAGGCAGCCACCACTGGAATCGCTTCAATCTTGCCGCCCATCACGATCAAGGCTTCAGACTCTCCAGAAGCATCGTTTGCCTCCTTAATGCGATCTGGATATTTTTTGGAATCTTTAAATTTAAGCGGGTCGATTGGATAGATATCGGCACCAATTTCGTAGCGACCTTTTTCATCCAACAAACTATCTAAGCGCAGACGCGCTCCGATGCGCATGTGATGACTGCATTTTGGACAAACTGATAAATTCGCCTCAATGTCAGTGCTGTACAGAACAGTCTCACAACTAGGGCACTTCACCCACAATCCCTCAGGTACTGACTTGCGATTCGCAGGATCAGTATGTTGGATTTGGGGTGGGAGTAATTTATCTATCCAGCTCATTAGTTTTTAACTATCCAATGCGTCACGAATCTCACGAATGAAGGTTTCCAATGATTGTACTGCCTGCCCAGGGGGCGCATCCTCTAAAAGACGAATAATTCGGCTACCAATCACAACG
Organism: Burkholderiaceae bacterium; assembly: GCA_947372155.1. The sequence goes on along the minus strand of CANBSM010000050.1, from coordinate 1,695 downwards.
GCATCGGCGCTGGCCGATACTGCCTTAGCGCTAGCTGCGTCACTAATACCAAAGCCGACAGCAATTGGAATGTCCGTCTCTTCACGAATTTTCGGGATGATGCTGGCCACATCCTGAGTATTCAGGTTAGAAGCACCAGTAACCCCTCGCATAGAGACGTAGTAGAGATAACCAGAGGCTATTTTGGCCGCCTCTTTAATGCGCTCATGCGATGAGGTGGGCGCTAATAAGAAAATCGGGTCTATCCCAGCAGCGCGCATGCGAGCTGCAAAGTCCACACACTCCTCAGGCGGGTAATCAACCACTAGCACACCATCAACACCAGCAGCCTTCGCTTCCGTTGCAAAACGCTCTGCCCCCATTTGCTCTACTGGGTTTGCATAACCCATCAAAACAACTGGTGTGTTGGCATCCTTCTTGCGGAACTCTTTCACCATCTCTAAACAGCCATGCAAAGTGACGCCCTGGGTCAATGCGCGTTCTGATGATCTCTGAATGACGGGGCCATCGGCCATTGGATCTGAAAAAGGCACGCCTAATTCAATCACGCTTGAACCGCCGCGAACTAATGCATGCATGAGTTCAACGGTTTGCTTAGGATCTGGATCGCCAGCAGTAATAAAAGGAATCAACCCTTTTTTACCGGTTGCTTTTAGCTCCTTGAAGAGCGCAGTAATTTTTGACATCGCTATTTTTCTATTCTTTTTTTATTTTTTCTTAGCCTTCGGAGCCAGTTGCTTGGGCAACGGTATGCATATCCTTGTCACCACGGCCAGAGAGGTTAACTAAGATGGTCTTGTCTTTAGGCAAGGTCTTGGCTAGCTTGCAGGCATAAGCAATCGCATGCGAGGACTCAAGCGCAGGAATGATGCCTTCGATCTGGCAGCAATCATGGAATGCTTGGAGCGCTTCCTCATCTGTAATCGCCACATAGTCTGCGCGACCAGAATCTTTTAACCACGCATGCTCAGGACCAACACCTGGGTAATCCATGCCAGCAGAAACAGAATGCGTTTCAGAGATCTGGCCATTCTTATCTTGCAATAAATAAGTACGGTTGCCATGCAACACACCAGGTGTTCCCACGCAAAGTGCTGCCGAATGTAAACCACTCCCTAGGCCATGACCCGCAGCTTCAACACCAACTAATTTCACTTCCGGGAAATCGATATATGGATAGAAAATACCCATCGCATTAGAGCCGCCGCCAACACAAGCTAAAACATAATCAGGTTGACGACCAGTCATCTCTGGCATCTGCACTTTGCACTCTTCACCAATCACGCTCTGAAAATCTCTCACCATCATTGGATAAGGGTGTGGTCCTGCGACGGTGCCGATGATGTAGAAGGTGTTATCCACATTCGTTACCCAATCGCGCATCGCTTCATTGAGGGCATCTTTCAAAGTCTTAGTGCCGGACTCCACTGGAACCACTTTAGCGCCAAGTAACTTCATGCGGAATACGTTCTGCGCCTGTCGGGCTACGTCCACAGAGCCTTGATAAACCGTGCAGTCCAAGCCAAAGCGGGCGCAGATCGTTGCCGTAGCAACGCCGTGCTGCCCTGCTCCTGTCTCAGCAATAATGCGAGGCTTACCCATACGCTTGGCCAACATCGCTTGACCAATCACGTTATTAATCTTGTGCGCACCAGTGTGATTTAAATCTTCACGCTTCAGATAGATTTGTGCGCC
>CANBSM010000049.1 GCA_947372155.1 Burkholderiaceae bacterium | reverse complement strand
ATCGCTGTATGGACCAGAAGTGTCATAGACAGGAACCGGAGGATTTGCCAACATCTCTTCACCTACGCGAGTAGGTAGCTGCTCAATCATCCGGATTGGCGCCTTGACATCAGGTCTTGACCCTTGAAGATAAGTTTTGGTTGAGGCTGGATAGGCAAACTTTTGCCCAAAGTCGCGCTCCAAACTTTTTAAACTTGGAATCTCGTGCTTTACATTTTTAGTTGAAGTCTTGCCTGTACTCATGTCCATCTCCTAGCTGTTTTAGATGGACGAAACCGGGTGTCGGTCTGATGTAACTCCCCACGCCAGCATTACCTGGATCGGGTTCTAGGGTCTTTCTCAGCGCCTTCAAGCTAAATCCGCTTTAAAGGGCACCCCTGTTTCATCCTTAATAATGATTTAACCACGAATTGACTGTTTATGGCATGACGCCAGTCAACCAGCAACCCTAATGAATTAAATAAGGCAAATAGCCTATTTATTGCGGCGCAATATAAAGTCAGCGGTGACAAAAGCAGCGTCAGAGGTAAATTCGTCAGCCAGGATTCTGGCAGCAGCCTCCGGCAGGGAGATTTCAATAAAGCCGCTGACTTCGCCATCATGATTGGTGGGGACAAAGTTATCAGATAGCTCTAAGTCATAGACATACAGTTGCTCATCATGAAAACCTCGACCGATAGACGGGCGACGCATATGAATACGTCCTACAGGCTCAATTTGGTCGGAGATTTGCTCCGGTACGCCAGCTTCTTCCCAAAGTTCACGACGTGCACTGACCCAGGGTGTTTCGTCAGCAGTAATGCCACCGGCGGCCAAGTTATCCAACTTACCTGGATCAGTAGGCTTAGTCTCACTGCGTCTACCAAGCCAAATCGTATTGCCTTGCGTATAGCCATTGATATGCGTTGCCATACTGCGAAAGCCAAAGGTGCGAAACGCAGCGCGTTCCATGCGAAAGTATTTGTGCCCATTTTGATCAACCCAGGCAAAGTCTTCATTACGCCAGCCTGGAATAAATCCACCTAATCTCATGCGATTGGCTAATTGATAAAGACTATTTGATAAATCTCTAGGCTTGCCCAGTTGAATGGTGAGCTTGTCATGACCGATTGCGATGAGTGCAATAGCCTCCCTTTGCAAAGATTCTTGCAAGTAAGGAATGAACTCTGGATTGAGGTGACCAATCAGCTGTTCACCAGTCGCACCGTGGGATAAATAAATAGGCAGGTAATCACCAGGAGCGGAACGCGCCGTGTTTTGGAGCATTTCCTCAAGGGCCGCTAGCGTACTGGTTGAGAGACTGGTCATGGCCTTAGTGTAAGGGAACTTCCCGTTTCATGCCCTTACTAATGAATTTGTCTAACACAAAATCTTATAGGAACTAGATTAATTATTTATAAGCAAACATACAAAATAGGAAAAGATATCCTGCACACAAATTAGGCAAGCTAGGTCATCCTATACAAATCTGTGACTTACGAAAACTTTTGGGGATTTATCCACAAGGCCTGTGGATAAGTATGGAGAATTTTTGGTCCCGCCGACAGGAATCGAACCTGTATCCCACGCTTAGGAGGCATGTGCACTATCCATTGTGCTACGGCGAGAGGCTAAAAAAATAAAAAGTGTGCTAAGGCAATTCTAATGAAATACCGGCCACGAACTACCAACCACACAGTGCCCATACTTGATTTGTTACTGCCACCATCATATCGGGTGCGAAGTACATCGAGAAAACAAACAACAAAACAAATAAAGCAAACCCATAAAAAATGATCTTCCCAATGCCTGGTTTTTTCTTAAGCATTGGCTACTCTATGAATTGCTCGTTCCTTTACGGGCAGGTTAACTAAAAAAGCAAAGACGCCCAATCCAATCGCAATTTCCCAAACAATTAAATAAGAGCCAGTTTGGTCAAACAAATAGCCGCCTAAAAAGGCTCCACAAAAACTACCCAGTTGATGCGAAAAAAAGATGAGGCCAGAAAGCATTGTTAAGTACTTCACACCAAAGATTTGCGCAACGATGCCATTAGTCAGTGGAATAGTTGAGAGCCATAAGAAGCCCATGATGGCAGCGAAGATGTAAGTACTCATCGGAGTTGGTGGCAACAACAAGAATGCTGTAATGGCTATGGAGCGACCAAGATAGATGGCAGATAGTAAATAGCGTTTAGGGAAGCGCTGGCCGAGGATGCCGGAGCTATAGGTACCGAAGATATTAAACAGGCCGATTAAGGCTAGGGCGGTGGTAGCAACTACTGGAGCGCCAACCGCAGGATAGTTGGAGGAAAGATCTTTGAGGTAAGGCGCCAAATGAACGGCAATAAACACCACCTGAAAGCCACAAACAAAATAACCTAAGGTCAGATAACGAAAGCTTGGATTACCCATCGCTTCTTTTAATGCCTGCTTGATCGTTTGATCGCCCAGATTATGGATGTGAGTGAAATTCTTTTCGCGCAACATAAATGCTGTTGGGATCATCAAGCTTGCCATCAACGCCAACATCAGAAGTGCATCTTGTGTACCAAACATGCTGAGCAAACCTTGCTCAGCAGGAATCATGAGGAATTGACCAAACGAACCAGCGGCTGCAGTAATGCCCATTGCCCAAACCCGTTTTTCTGCAGACACATTGCGACCCAATATTCCGTAGACCACGCTGTAAGTCGTAGCGGTTTGTGCCAAGCCAATTAGTAGACCGCCCGCCAAGGTGAAATTCATCACATCAGTAGAGATAGCCATGCCTGCTAAACCTAGGGCGTACAAAATCCCACCGGCAACCATGATCTTGAATGCGCCATAACGATCTGCCAAGGCGCCAGTGACCGGTTGCACTGCACCCCAAATCAGATTTTGCAAAGCAATAGTTAGGGCAAACGTTTCGCGACCCCAGCCATTGGCCGAAGTAATGGGTAAGTTAAAGAGGCCAAAGCCATGACGAATACCCATTGAGAGGGTAACCATGAGTCCACCATAGATGAGGACTTCCTTCATCGAAAGCCCTGATTTGGATGTCTGTGCTGTCATGGAATTTAGATGATTCCCTTGGTGCGTAAGCCTTCAATTGCTTGATCATCGAGCTTGAGGCGTTCATGCAAGATCTCTTGTGTATGTTGACCCAGCGTAGGTGGCGCCATTCGCACTTCAGTAGGTGTTTTGGAGAGGCGCATGGGGCTAGCAACTAGTTTCATATTGCCGGCAGTGGGATGAGGAACATCAATCTGCACGCCGCGATGAATGACTTGTTCATTTTCAAAGACTTCTTTGAAGTTATTGATGGGCCCACAAGGAACATTGGCTTTCTCAAGCAGCGCGATCCACTCACCCTTGGTCTTCTTACGCGTCATTTCCTCTAAAAGCAAAATGAGTTGCTTACGATGTTCAACGCGAAGTGGGTTAGAGACGTACAGAGGGTTATCCGCTAAATGGGCTTCGCCACCCGCAGTCACAAAATGTCTAAATTGGCCATCATTGCCGGCGCCCACAATCATCCAACCATCAGATGTTGGAAAGGTTTGATAAGGAACGATGATCGGTGAAGCATTTCCCCAGCGTTTGGGTACTTCACCCGAGGTGAGGTAGGCGCTAGATACATTGGCCATCACTGCCACCTGTGTATCTAGTAGTGACATATCAATGTATTGACCTTCACCGGTGTGGTCACGATGAACTATGGCGGCAAGAATGGCGGTGCTGGCATACATGCCAGTAAAGATATCGGCAATGGCAACACCAGATTTTTGTGGGCTAGCGCCTTCAAAGTCATGTGCTTCACCAGTAACGCTCATAAAACCACCCATACCTTGAATAATGAAATCATATCCAGGGCGATGAGCATAGGGCCCAGTTTGACCAAAACCTGTAATCGAGCAGTAAACCAAATCCGCTTTGACCTTCCTAAGGCTTTCATAATCAAGGCCATATTTAGCCAGGTCGCCTACTTTGTAATTTTCAATGACGACATCTGACTGAGCAGCAAGCTTGCGGATGAGATCTTGACCCTCAGGTTTGGCAATATCGACTGTAATGGAGCGTTTATTGCGGTTAATGCAAATAAAATAGGCAGATTCTTCGGTTTCTTTGCCATTGGCATCTTTGGCGAAGGGAGGGCCCCAATGGCGGGTATCGTCCCCAACTCCAGGCCTTTCCACTTTAATGACATCTGCACCCAAATCCGCTAGGTTCTGAGCGCACCAAGGACCTGCCAAGACACGGCTAAGGTCTAAAACGCGAATATGACTTAAGGCTCCCATCCCCTAATTTTGGCATGGATGACAGGGGATTACCCGAAAAATTCGGTCTGGATCTCAGACATGACTACAATTTGCGCGCATGGCTACCCGTAAAACTTCCGAATACAGCGAATCGTCGATTCAGGTCCTAAAAGGACTTGAACCAGTCCGTCAACGGCCTGGAATGTACACCCGCACTGACAATCCACTCCACATTATTCAAGAGGTGCTTGATAACGCTTCCGATGAGGCTTTAGGTGGTTTTGGCAAGCAAATCATCGTCACTATGCATACCGACGGCAGCGTGAGCGTAGAAGATGATGGTCGCGGTATTCCAGTGGGCATGCATCCTACCGAAAAATTGCCGGTAGTTGAGATAGTGTTTACCCAGCTTCATGCTGGCGGTAAGTTTGAAAAAGGTACTGGTGGTGCATATGCATTCTCAGGCGGCTTACACGGGGTTGGTGTTTCCGTAACCAATGCTTTATCGAAAAGATTAGAAGTGACTGTTTGGCGTGATGGCCAAATGTCAACGTTGACCTTTGCCGATGGCAAGGTGATTGAAAAGCTCAAAACGATTTCCTCTACAAAAGAGGATAAGTCACACGGAACGCGCGTACGCGCTTGGCCAGACGGTAAGTATTTTGATAGCTCGGTTATTCCGATGCCGGAACTCATTCGTCTATTGCGTTCCAAGGCAGTGTTATTGCCTGGCGTGAAGGTAACCCTGATTCAAGAAAAATCTGGCGATACCCAGACTTGGCAATATGCACAAGGCTTGCGTGGCTATTTAAATGAAGCGATTGCACAAGCAGGTCATGGTGCTGAAGTCATTCCCCCATTTGAAGGCGAGCAATACGCCACAGGCACTGGAGAGGACGATTCTTTTGCAGAAGGCGAGGGCGCAGCTTGGGTGGTTTGCTGGACTGAAGATGGCGCTCCTGTGCGTGAGAGCTATGTGAACTTGATTCCTACACCTGCAGGCGGTACTCACGAGAGCGGTCTGCGCGAAGGCTTATTTAATGCTGTAAAAGGTTTTATTGAGATGCATGCATTGCAACCGAAGGGTGTGAAGTTAATGCCTGAAGACGTCTTTGCAAGAGCCTCATTCATTTTGTCTGCCAAAGTATTGGATCCTCAGTTCCAAGGGCAGATTAAAGAGCGCCTCAATTCTCGTGATGCCGTTCGTTTAGTGTCTGGCTATGTGAAGTCAGCTTTAGAGCTTTGGCTCAACCAGCACGTTGACTACGGTCGCAAATTGGCTGACTTGGTAATCAAGCAGGCGCAAGCGAGAACCCGTGCAGGTCAGAAGGTCGAGAAGAAGAAATCCTCTGGCGTAGCCGTACTCCCGGGCAAGCTTACAGATTGCGAGAGCGAAGATATCGGCATGAATGAAATCTTCCTAGTTGAGGGTGATTCTGCTGGTGGTTCAGCCAAGATGGGGCGCAATAAGGAATATCAGGCTATCTTGCCATTGCGTGGCAAGGTATTAAATACCTGGGAAGCTGAGCGTGACCGCTTGTTTGCCAATAATGAGGTGCATGACATTGCTGTAGCGATTGGTGTTGATCCCCATGGAGCAAATGACAATCCTGATTTAAGCAATCTACGTTATGGCAAGGTTTGCATTCTGTCTGATGCGGACGTTGATGGTGCGCATATTCAGGTATTGCTCTTAACCTTGTTCTATAAACATTTCCCTAAACTCATTGAGCTAGGGCATATACATATTTCAAGGCCACCACTATTTAGAGTGGATGCCCCAGCGCGTGGCAAGAAGCCAGCGCAAAAGATTTATGCCTTGGATGCCAATGAGCTTCAAGCGATTGAAGATAAATTACGTAAAGATGGCGTGAAAGAAACTGCATGGCAGATCTCTCGCTTTAAGGGCTTGGGAGAAATGAGTGCAGAACAGCTTTGGGATACCACTTTAAATCCGGATACCCGCCGCTTACTGCCGGTAACCTTAGGCGCATGGACTGAAGACGAAACATTTAAAACAATGGATATGTTGATGGGTAAATCAGAGTCTGGTGCACGCCGTGACTGGCTTGAAGAGCGCGGCAACGAAGTAGAGGCAGATATCTAATGGCGATTAAAAAGACTCCTGGACAAAATACTCCGGCCGATCAGGCGGATTTATTTGCTAGCCCCGTTGATGAAATGGAAGTAGTTGAGGTCAATGAGGCACCTTCAGTTGCAGCCTCCTCTGGTGGCGGATCAGGCAATCATGATCCCAAAACCGTTGATCTAAATGAAGACGGCAAAGATAGCTTAACTCTGGCCGTATATGCAGAGCGTGCGTATTTAGATTATGCGATTAGCGTAGTGAAGGGACGTGCTCTTCCTGATGTCTCTGATGGTCAGAAACCAGTGCAGCGACGCATTTTGTTCTCCATGAGTGAAATGGGTTTGCGCGCTGATGCTAAGCCTGTAAAGAGTGCCCGTGTAGTTGGTGATGTGCTGGGTAAGTTCCATCCACATGGTGATCAATCTGCTTACGATGCCTTAGTTCGCTTGGCGCAAAGCTTCTCATTGCGCTACCCTTTAATTGATGGTCAAGGTAACTTCGGCTCACGCGATGGCGATGGCGCAGCGGCGATGCGTTATACCGAGGCTCGCCTTACCAAGATCGCTGGCTTGCTTTTGAGTGAAATCGATGAAGGTACTGTCGATTTTGCCCCGAACTACGACGGATCATTCCAAGAACCAAAATTATTACCAGCGCGCCTACCATTTGTATTGCTCAATGGTGCATCCGGCATTGCAGTGGGTATGGCAACCGAGATTCCTTCGCATAATTTGCGTGAAGTCGCTACGGCGGCCGTCGCTTTAATGAAGTCTCCAAAGATGAGTACTTCAGAGCTATTGGAAATCATGCCTGGTCCTGACTATCCAGGTGGCGGACAAATTATTTCTTCTTCTGCAGAAATTGCGCAGATCTATGAAGCAGGGCGCGGCAGTATCAAAGTGCGTGCGCGTTGGTCTGTCGAAGAACTCGCTCGTGGTCAATGGCAGATTGTGGTTAATGAACTACCTCCGGCTACATCCTCACAGCGTGTGCTGCAAGAAATTGAAGAGATTACCAATCCGAAAGTTAAGGTTGGCAAAAAGACTTTAACGCCTGAGCAGAACAACCTTAAATCGACCATCTTGAATGTGCTCGATGGCGTACGTGATGAATCCAGCAAGGATGCCGCAGTACGTTTGGTATTTGAGCCGAAGAGCAAGAATATTGATGTCAATGAGTTTGTTAATTTATTGCTGGCTCATACCTCATTGGAGTCGAATGCACCAATGAATCTGGTGATGATTGGCAATGATGGTCGCCCACGTCAAAAAGGCTTGAAGGAAATTCTGTCTGAGTGGGTTGCATTTAGAGTTGCTACTGTTACCCGCAGAACGCAGCATCGTCTGGGCAAAGTAAAAGACCGTATGCATATTTTGGAAGGGCGCTTAACCGTTCTTCTCAATATTGATAAGGTCATCAAGATCATTCGCAATAGCGATGAACCTAAAGCCGATTTGATCAAAGAGTTCAAGCTGAGCGACCGCCAGGCCGAAGATATTCTGGATATTCGTTTACGCCAGTTGGCTCGCTTAGAAGGTATCAAGATTGAGCAAGAGCTCAAGGGGCTTAAGTCTGAACGTGATGATCTAGAGGGTTTATTGCAAAGCGATGCTGTCTTACGTAAGCGCATCATCAAAGAAATCGAATCCGACATGAAGGATTTTGGTGATGATCGTCGCACCCTTATTCAGGAAGATAAACGCGCCATAGCAGAAACCAAAGTGATTGATGAACCGGTAACAGTGATTGTTTCTCAAAAAGGTTGGGTACGTGTTCGTCAAGGTCATGAGCATGATGCAACTCAATTTGGCTTCAAAGCAGGCGATGCGTTATATGCCACTTTTGAAGTGAGGACAGTTGATGTTATTCAGGGCTTCGGAAGTGACGGCCGCGTATATACCGTGCCCGTTAG
>CANBSM010000048.1 GCA_947372155.1 Burkholderiaceae bacterium | reverse complement strand
GAGAAGCGGAACAGAGAGCTTGGATCATGCATCAGCACATTGGTATCCAGCACGAACAAACTAGGAGGGCCAGTCCGAATTACCCGCTTTGGTTTTGCGGGTGTGGTTGCCTTATTCTCATTTCGTTCATTACGCTGATTTTGAATAGGGCGATGATCGGCTTTAATCTTTTCAAAAGCAACTTCTGCGGCGGATAAATCTTCCTCTGCGTCATTGGTCCAATCAACAGCTTCCATTACCACTGGCTTTGCTTGAGCAGGACGTTTCTTTAAGTCGGGAGTATCTTTGCGACTGAGTTTGACTTGATCAGCAATTTGCGTTGGGATTGGGGGCAGTGGCATGTACTCTCCTAAAAGAAAAAACCGCCAAGCGGATTGCGTTGACGGTTTATTACGAAACTAGTGGTTGTAAGGTCGGAAAAACGGAGGGGGTTGCTCCCCGTACCTGATCTGAGATATTCAGGTTTCTGATTCAAACGGATTGTCAGACTTTCCCGTCGTTTACGGTGCATATGAATCACTTTACCCCAAAATTTGGGGTTTGCAAGCACCTCGGAACAAATTGTTGAAAAAATTATTGGGTGGCTTGAGCCGCTTGTAATACCTCTGTCACATGCCCTGGAACTTTAAGGCCGCGCCACTCTTTTGCCAGTTTGCCTGAGGAGTCAAAAAGGAAGGTGCTGCGCTCGACGCCGCGGACTTGCTTGCCATACATATTCTTCATCTTCATGACGCCAAAGATCTGGCAAAGCGTTTCTTCAGTATCGGCAACTAACTCGAAAGGGAGTTGTAATTTGCTGCGGAAGTTATCGTGGGACTTCAGGCTATCTCGGGAAACTCCTACAACCAGAGTATTGGCTTTAGTGAATGCTTCAATATTGTCTCTAAATTCGCCGGACTCAGCTGTGCAGCCAGGCGTCATATCTTTTGGGTAGAAGTAGAGAACCAGTTTTTTGCCTTTTGCAGAATCTGGTGAAAACGTCAATCCAGAAGTTGCTGGAATCGCGCACTGCGGCATAGGTTTACCGATAGCTACTGTCATGATGATCCTTCGTTGGTTGTCTCTAATACTTATTAAATAATTAGTTATTTTGAATGATTAAATCACCGCTACGATTGGGTATTTCACCCCAAGTCAGTGGCAATACCGCTATTTTATCGAGTTGCTTAGTGGCTTCCCAGGATTTATGCAGTTCGCCCATGGTGACAAGGTCATGGCCTTGATCTAGCCACCCAGCTAATAGCTGCTCAAATGCGGGTAACAGCTTTTGCCCCTCTAATTCAGCATGTAGCGTAAATACTTGGTCGTTTGGATTGCTTTGGGTAATTTCTAGCAACTTCTTCACTGCACCAAACTCATCTGCACCATCAATACCAATGAGCTCATCAAAGGTGGGGAGAGTGGTTGGGTACTGAACATGCTTCGCTTTTCCTGAAGGTAGTGCAAGGCGATAAGGCATGAGATTAGGTTCAGCTCTACCATCAGATGAATACGTAATCCCCCATTGATCGAGTTGCTCAAAGGCAGTTTCATTCATTTGCCATCCTGCTGCACCATAAGTAACTGGCGCATGACCAAAGATTTCTACAAAGCGATCCCAACTTTTTTGCATCATTGCTTTAGTCCACGGTGCATCTTGAGTACGCACTGCATCTTGCCATGCAACATGATCCCAAGTATGTATACCCGTCTCATGACCAGCCTTGTCAATTGCCCGCATTTCTACGGCAGCTTTTTTGCCAATATCCGGCCCAGGAATAAGAACACCGTAAAGCAAGGTCTTAATCCCATAGTGTTCTACAACGGAGGTGCGACTTACTTTCTTCAGGAATCCTGGACGGAAGACGCGCTTTAAGGCCCAGCCGGTATGGTCAGGCCCAAGGCTAAATAGAAAGGTGGCTTTGAGGCCAAAACGCTCCAAAGTACGAGCTAGATTAGGTACGCCTTCTTTAGTTCCGCGTAAGGTATCAACATCAACCTTGAGAGCAATCTTAGCCATGTACCTTTGTTTACTTGCTTATTCTTTGTCGACTAAGTGACGTGCTTTTTCTACATCCTCACGATAGGCTTCAAAAATATTCTTGAGCGCATCGGACATCGTAGTAGTTGGTTTCCAACCCAGTTCGCTCATCGTGTTATCAATTGCTGGAACACGGTTTTGAACGTCTTGATAGCCTTCACCATAGTAGGCGCCAGAGGTCGTTTCTACAATCTTCACCTCGTTAGCATTCTTTGCATACTCCGGAATGCTGCGAGCGATTTCTAGCATCTGGTTAGCGAGTTCGCGGATGGAGTGGTTGTTTTTTGGGTTGCCGATGTTATAGATCTTGCCATTAGCAACACCATCTTTGTTATCGATGATGTGCATCAAAGCATCGATGCCATCGTCAATATAAGTGAAGGCACGTTTCTGGGCGCCACCATCAACAACGTTGATGGATTCACCACGAACAATGTGGCCCAAGAACTGAGTGACAACGCGGGAAGAACCCTCTTTTGGTGTGTAGATACTATCTAAGCCAGGCCCAATCCAGTTAAATGGGCGAAAGAGGGTAAAGCGCAAGCCTTCCATGCCATAACCCCAGATCACACGATCCATCAACTGCTTAGAGCAAGCGTAGATCCAGCGCGGCTTGTTGATTGGACCATAAACCATATTCGATTTAGCGGGATCAAATTCACTATCCTCACACATTCCATAGACTTCAGAAGTCGATGGAAATACCAAATGTTTTTTGTATTTCACTGCTGAGCGCACGATTGGCAGATTGGCCTCGAAGTCGAGCTCAAATACTTTAAGTGGTTGCTGAACATATGTTGCTGGCGTTGCAATCGCCACTAAAGGCAAGATGACATCGCATTTGCGAATGTGATATTCAACCCACTCTTTATTGATCGTGATGTCACCTTCAAAGAAGTGCATACGTGGATGATTTACTAAATCACCAAGGCGATCGTTTTGCATATCCATGCCATAGACGTCCCAATCGGTTGTCTCGAGAATGCGCTTGGAAAGGTGGTGCCCAATAAAACCGTTAACACCAAGAATGAGTACTTTTTTCATCTTTACTGCCTCGTTTAATCTAATTTGTATTGCTTATTATTTGCTTGCTGGAAACCATTCCAATATTTCAACTGCTTGTTGGTCGCCACAAATGCCGAATACCCGATTATCAACCACTTGGACACCGCAAACCCCAAGATTGAGCTGGGCTGGAAATGGCCCTTTTAGGCTCGTGCGGGCCACAATCATCGTCTTACCCTCATAGCCCGTAAAGGCACCTGGATAAGGGGGAGCAACAGCCCTAACCAGGTCGTGAACCTGTTTAGCGGTCTGATTCCAGTGAATTTGACCATCTGCAGGCTTTCTGCCGCCAAAATAACTGCCTTTTTGGAGTTCATTAGGCTGACGAGGAACTATTCCCGTTAACAGGCTGGGCAAGACTTGATCAATCACGCTCACGGCCGCTTGACTGACTTTGCCAAATACCTCGGTAGCGGTTTCGTCTGGGCCGATGCTGACGGCCGCTTGCCCAACAATGTCTCCTGCATCTGGTTTTGCTTCCATCACATGCAAAGTTGCACCAGTCTGCGTTTCGCCATGCAGAATGGCCCAATTAACTGGCGCACGCCCACGATATTTTGGGAGTAGTGAGCCATGCATATTGAGTGCGGCAATTTTGGCGCAAGCCAAGATCTGCTCGGGAATCATGAAGCGATAGTAGAAAGAAAAAATGTAATCTGGTGCTAGCGCTTGAAACTTCGGAATTAAAGTTACTAATTCATTAGCGTTCGGAGTGATGTAAGAAATATTTTTTTCTTTGCAGAGTTTTGCAACACTTCCAAACCAAACGTTCTCATTGGGGTCGTCTTGATGGGTAACGACTAGATCAATCTGTATTCCCGCATTGAGAAGTGCCTTGAGGCAGTTGACGCCAACATCGTGATAAGCAAAGACGACTGCGTGCAATTATTTTTTCTCTAAAACGGTTTGCACTACGTAACGAGGGCGCTTGCGGATTTGCTGATAGATGCGCCCAATGTATTCACCTAAAAGACCGAGCCCAAAGAGCATCACACCAATCAGGAAGAAGGTTAGGGCGAACAGGGTAAATACACCCTCAACCTCAGCACCTAAAAGGAATCGACGCACTAGCAGGTAGACGAACAAGCTACCAGCAGCAAGGGAGAGAAGCATGCCTAGTATTGAGAAGATCTGCAACGGCATGACAGAAAAGCCAGTGACTAAGTCAAAGTTCAGGCGTATCAATTGGTACAGGCTGTATTTGGATTCACCAGCAAAACGCTCTTCGTGTTTTACGGTAATTTCAACTGGATTTGCAGAGAAGGTATATGCCAGTGCTGGAATAAAAGTGTTGCTTTCATCGCATTGACGTACTAAGTCAACAATGCGGCGACTATAGCCACGCAACATACAGCCTTGATCAGTCATCGTGATGCGAGTAATATTTTCGCGCAAACGATTCATGATGCGTGAAGCAAATTTTCTGAAGAAGCTATCCCGACGGTCTGCGCGAATAGTGCCAACGTAATCATGCCCTTTTAATAGCTGCTCAGTTAAAGCATCAATTTCTTCGGGGGGATTTTGTAGATCTGCATCTAAAGTAATGATGTGTTCGCCTTTGGCGTATTCAAAGCCAGCCATGATGGCCATGTGTTGGCCAAAGTTGCTGTGAAATAAAACGGCGCGAGTGACATCTGGGCGCAATTCCACTTGCTTGGAAAGCATGCCTGCAGAACGGTCTTTGCTACCGTCGTTGACGAATACGATCTCGTAAGTAACGTTGCGCTTGGTAGCCAGGGCATCTAATGCCGGATAAAGGCGATCAAATAGGGCCTTTAATCCGTCCTCCTCGTTGTAAACGGGAATAACAATGCTGAGCGTTGGGTTGGCAACTAAATTGGCAGTCATGCTGTAATTTTGCCTGATTCTATGGGTTAAACCCAAGAACGCTAGTTTTTGCGGTATTTCTGCAAAATTCCGACCAATCCACTGGCTATACGGCCAATATCTTCATCTGCCATTGCAGGAAATAAGGGAAGGGTCAGAATGGAGCGACCAATGCGTTCAGCAATCGGCGTGTCTGAAGTTTTGAAGCCCTGATTTTTATAGAGAGTAAACCCAGTAATTGCAGGGTAATGAACGCCAGTACCAATACCCAGATCTTTTAATTCTGTCATCACTTGGGCGCGATCTGTTTTGAGTTGGTCAAGTGGCAAAACAACTTGAAACATATGCCAGTTGCTATCAGTGAAATTTTCTACCGGCAGTTCTAAATGCAATCCTTCTAATCTGGCCAATTTTAATTCGGCGCGAATGACATCAAAGTACTGGCGTGCAAGTTCAGCACGACGTGTTTGATAAGAGGGAAGTTGCTTGAGCTGTTCAAGACCAATGGCTGCATTCACATCGGTCAAATTATCTTTGCCGCCCAATACATCAACGTCCATACCGTCCATGCCTTGACGGGTTAGTCCTTGTAGACGGAATTTCTCAGCAAGTTTTGCTTCGTCTAGGTTATTGAGGACAAGGCAGCCACCCTCAACAGTAGTAAGGTTCTTATTGGCCTGAAAGCTAAAGCTCACCAAGTCACCAAAGCTACCAATCTTCTTACCTTGCCACTGTGAGCCAAAGGCCTGAGCTGCATCTTCAATCACGCGAAGTTTGTATTGCTCGGCTAGCGCGTAGAGCTGATCCATATCAACAGGAAGACCAGCCAAATAGACCGGCATGATCGCGCGAGTCTTTGGTGTGATTGCGGCAGCAACTTTATTGAGATCAATATTGCGTGTAGCGGGATCAATATCTACGAATACTGGTTTTGCACCAACACTCAAAATCACATTAGAAGTTGCTACCCAAGAAATGGGGGTGGTAATCACCTCGTCACCATCACCAATGCCTGCAACTTGCAAAGCGATCTTCATAGTTGCAGTGCCATTTGCAAAACAGCGCACAGGACGACCACCAAAGTATTTGCTCAGAGTAGTTTCAAACTCTGCTAACTTAGGGCCAGATGTCACCCATCCTGAGCGCAATACCTCTGAAACAGCATCAATGGTTTCTTGATTGAAGCTAGGGCGCGTGAAGGGGATGAAGTTTGACATGGTGCCCTATATTACTGCGAGATATCTGGATGCTTGACAATGACCCTACGTGAATCTCGATCGACTTCCTGCATTGGAAAGTTTTGGGCCTTGAGCGCATCAAATTGTTCTGGAACCATCATGGCATACGCTGTTTGATCTCCTTGCCAGCGGGCAATAAAAGCATCCAGAGTCGGCATCCAGAGCTCTGGCTCTTGATTAACGCCAAACTCGAGCTCATCAGGTGATTCCACCATGATCATGGTTCTGCCTAAGTAGAAAGGCACGGTGTGATCCAAAAGACGGATTGAATAGAAGCTCACTTTTTCTGGAATAGAGGCTTTGACACGCTCTACTAGATCGATACCAGAAACTGCGCGACCCAAAGTCTCGTGACCAGTTCCCGCAATGATGGCGCAGAGAAAAAAGCCACAAGCAAAACCAACAATGCTTTGAAGTCCATTGCGCTTGCTTTGCCATGCTGCAAATGCACTAAATATAACTAGCGCTGCTAATGCAGCCATTACCCAATAGGTGTATTGCGCATAAGCTTCAATTTCATCGGGCCTTGCTTGCTTGCCAATAGCATCCAAGAAGAAAAACCCAACACTTCCAAGAAGTGCAAAACCTAGTGTCTGTAATTTCCATGGCAATGTCATGGTATTGGTATGACCGAGTAAACGATCTAGGCGATTGCCAATAATCAATGCGAGCGCTGGGAAAACGGGGATGATGTATCCGGGTAATTTAGAGCGAGACACGCTAAAGAAGGCAAAGATTACCGCAAACCAACAGACCAATAACCATCCTGCAGAAAACTCGCGACGGCGCTCACTCCATGCCTGTGCAATGGCCCCTGGGACTTGCATAAACCAGGGGAGCATGCCAATAAGCAGTAACGGAACAAAATAATAAATAGGGCCTGTTCTACTGTGGGCATCTTGTGTGAAGCGTTGTAGATGTTCGTGAATAAAGAAGAACTCTAGGAACTCGGGATTGCGTTGCGCCACTAGTACGAACCAAGGCGCAGTAATTACTAAGAACAATATGCTGCCGCTAAATAAACGTAAACGAGTCCAGATTTTCCAGTCCCATGCAGTAATGGAGTAAGCAATAAAAACCATTGCAGGTATCGCTGCTCCAATAACTCCTTTAGATAGTGTTGCAAGCGCCATAAAAGTCCAGCAAGCCCACATCCAGTTGCGACAATTATTTTTGTTATGGGAAGTTTGTGCAAGTAAGAGGCTACAGAGAGCCGCCACTAAAAATGAGGACAAGCCCATGTCGAGCGAATTGAAGTGACCGCTGATAATCCACATCGGACTCGATGCCAATACAACAGCGGCCAACCATCCTGCTCTCGCGTTGAAGATGCGCGCACCAGTAAAACCAACCAAAAGAATAGTTAGGAAACCCGTTAGCGCTGTCCAAAGGCGCGCTTGCCAATCACCAATGCCAAAGACTTGAAAAGCGGCTGCAGTAGCCCAAGCCTGTAAGGGTGGTTTTTCAAAATACTTGTAACCGTTGTAACGCGGCGTAATCCAATCGCCAGTGACCAGCATTTCTCGGGCTATTTCTGCATAGCGTCCTTCGTCCGATGGAATGAGATGGCGGTAATTGAGTGTGCCAAACCACAGCAGGGCATAAATAATGACCAACAACAAAATCTTGCCTGGGTGTAGGGCTGAAGACTGCCGGATTTGGCCAAATTGCATTAAACGGGCTCCACAATCAGGGCTAGTACGACCTGACGACCCTCGCCAACTAAGATGTTGTAAGTACGGCAGGCAGCCTGAGAATCCATGATTTCAAAGCCAATTTTGGCCTCAATCAAGGATTTGAGGAGTTCTGGCTTGGGAAAGCGTTGGCGGCTACCAGTCCCAATGAGGATTAATTCTGGTTTTAAATCAACCATTTGCGCGAAATGACTAGCTTCTAAGCTAGCAAATGTTTGCGCAGACCAGTTAGAGATGGCGCCGTCGGAGCTGAGTAGGACCGCATGGTCGTAAGGGATCTTATTGATCTCTACGTAGCCATCGCCATAGCCAGTGATCGTATTCGCTCCGGAATGGGGGTCAGATTGAAGCTTCAAGTGGACTCTCTGTCATAATTATGTGGATTATAGCTAGCT
>CANBSM010000047.1 GCA_947372155.1 Burkholderiaceae bacterium | reverse complement strand
GTTTGCCGCAGGCGTTCCTGGACGTGGGCTAAAGATAAAACAAAAGCTGTTATCAAAGTTCAGCTCCTTAACCATTTTGAGTAGCTTCTCAAAGTCAGCCTCAGTTTCACCTGGAAAGCCCACGATGAAATCACTCGACAGTGTCAGGTGGGGACGAACTGCGCGCATCTTACGAATAATGCTCTTGAACTCTAGGGCTGTATAGCCGCGCTTCATCGCTGAGAGCATAGAATCCGAGCCATGTTGTACTGGCAGATGTAGGTGACTTACAAGCTTAGGCACTTTAGCGTAGACGTCGATGAGGCGTTGTGTAAATTCTTTAGGGTGGCTGGTGGTAAAGCGGATCCGTTCAACCCCAGGAATGTCAGCGATGTATTCAATCAATAGAGCAAAGTCAGCGATTTCTTCGGTATCACCCATCTTGCCAAGATAGGCGTTGACGTTTTGACCAAGCAGCACAATTTCTTTGACGCCTTTGCTAGCAAGGCCTGCTACTTCAGTCAGCACATCATCAAAAGGCCTGGAGACTTCTTCGCCGCGCGTATAGGGCACAACACAGTAGCTGCAATACTTGGAGCAACCTTCCATGATGGAAACGTATGCCGAGCCACGGGTTTGGCGAGATGCAGGAAGATGATCAAACTTTTCGATTTCAGGAAAAGAGATATCTACTTGAGAAACACCAGTTTTGCGACGCTGTGCAATGAGGTCGGATAGGCGATGGAGTGTTTGAGGCCCAAACACAACATCGACGTAAGGAGCACGACTAACAATTTGTTGGCCTTCTTGGCTAGCAACGCAGCCACCAACGCCAATCAGTAAGTCGGGCTTCGTTTTTTTGAGTTCACGTAACCGTCCCAAATCTGAAAAGACTTTGTCTTCCGCTTTTTCGCGTATAGAGCAGGTGTTGAGAAGAACCACGTCGGCATCTTCAGGGCGATCCGTCATGACCATGCCTTCATCGGCATGCAGGAGGTCTGCCATTTTTCCCGAGTCGTACTCGTTCATTTGACAGCCAAAGGTTTTGATATAGAGCTTTTTCATATGCCGTTCTCAGGTTTATAGCTGGGGGCGAAGCTCAGATTTTACTGCCTAAGTCCTTTGGGGTACTTATATGAGTCTATAGGCCAGAATTGCCACAATGGTGGGTGGAATGGCTGCAATCAGTAAATACAGCGCCGAAACGGCATTCCCAGGAAAGTGGCTACGCAAGATGGCAATACCTGCTGGATTAGGCGCGTTGGCAATTACCGTTAGGCCGCCACCAGCAACTGCTCCCCCTACTAAAGCTAGCTTGAACTCCGGCGAGGTTCCAGTAACTAAAGATCCTAAATAGGTGAGCGCAGCATTGTCGGTGAAAGCGGTTAGAACAAGACTGCCATAAAAGACTGCAGTCGGGCTCATCATTTCTAGAATGGGTTGTAGCCACCAGCCCTGTAAAGCGCCCAAGACTACCAAGCCACCCAAGAAGAATCCTACTAAGAGTGCTTCTTTCAGAATCAAAGGGCTTTGGTGTTTTGGGTAGGCTGTGGTGTAACCAATAAAGAAAAGCAGAACCCACATAAAAATAATAGGGTCATGCGCAAAGAAAACCACGCCAAATAAAAACAGTAGGTGCATGAAGATCACTGCCAGTGGAATCTTTATTTCTTTTTTGTTTTCGTTTGGCTCAATGAGTTGGCGATGAAATATAAGAGTTGCCGAAAGTGCATTAATAAAAATGGCAATGCAAGACTCTAGACCAAAATTACTGAACATAAATGCTGAGCTCCATTCCCAGGTGGAGGCCACCATCAGGACGGGTGGTGCTGCAAAGTTCGTAAGCGTGCCCCCGATTGAAATGTTCACAAATAGAACGCCAAGCGTTCCAAATAGAAGTGCTTTAGAGCATTGGTGGCGATAGACTAGGTCACGCAATAAAAAAGCAGCCAAGGTCATTGCCGCAGGTTCGGTAATTAAAGAGCCCAAGAGTGGTGTAGCGCCTAGCGTTAAGAAATATAGCGCTGGGGCGCTGCGGATGCGGAATGCATATTGCACAACATTGGCAAGCGCATGCAAGATTTGGGTAGAAAAATAAAGGACAGGTTTTGTGCCGGCCACAATCATGATGGCAAAGACAAAGAGCGGCTCTGTGAAATTGCGTTTATTTAAAAATTCTTTAGCAGTACTTAAGTCATCCTGTAGTGAAATGAAGATAACTAAAATGGCCGCCCAAAAACCAAACACAATTTCAACTTCGCCAAGGAGATGCCATAAGCCTGCATGGCGTGGTGATTTTTTAGCAATCGATTCAAAATAACCGGTACAAAAAGTATGCAAAACGGCAATGGCAAAAATAAAGCTTGCACCAAGTTCTGTAGGGGTAAAGTTCATAGCAGAATGGTAGCAGGTGCTTGATGGGATGAAGGCATTGTTAATTTAGGAGATTTCGGTGAAATTAAAGATTGGGTATCAAGAGCTCATTCAGGGGGCCATGTCTGAAATTGAGACACTCCCCGTAGCACAGGCTCAGGAATTATTAACCGACTCAAATGTAGTGTTTGTGGACATACGGGATGTTCGTGAGTTGGAGCGAGAAGGCATGATTCCAAATGCGCTGCATGCTCCCAGGGGGATGCTAGAGTTTTGGGTTGATCCTGAGAGTCCTTATTACAAACCAATATTCGGTGAGGGCAAGAGACTGGTGTTGTATTGTGCTTCTGCATGGCGTTCGGCATTAGCTACTCAAACCTTACAGAGAATGGGTGTGCCTCATGTTTGTCATCTAGAAGGGGGTTTTACCGCATGGAAGCAGGCGCAATTACCGATTGCAGAAAAAGCAAGCAAACCCCATTCCGGTTAAAGTCATTCTGAATTTCAAGTTATTAAAATTTTTTTAGGATCATTATGAGAAAAGTAGTATCGCAGTTTGGCCAAGGCCCACTTCAGCAGAAATTGACTGCTGGTGATTTACATTTTTTAGCGGATGCTGAAGTTTCTAAAGGGGGATCCGGAACTGGTCCAAGCCCTCATGAATATCTTGGCGCCGCTTTAGCTGCCTGTACCTCAATGACTTTGAAAATGTACGCAGGGCGTAAAGAAATGAAATTAGAGAATGCGATTGTGACTGTCGATATTGAGCGGATTGATGATGTTGAAACATTTTCTCGTGAGATTCAATTGCAAGGCAATTTAAGCGCTGAAGAAAAAGAGCGCTTATTAGAGATAGCCCACAAATGTCCCATTCATAAAGCATTAGCAGGGCAGATCCAAATAAAAACCCAGCTGGTAAATTAATACGAGCTGGGTTGGGTATTAAGCTTAGCTAGGCGTATTAATTAGGCGCCTTAGCTGGCTGATTACTTTTCCCGGCGTTGTAGCCAGAGTTGTATTCAGAAGCTTGTTCTTTCTTATAGGCATCGTAGACATAGCCAGATGCTGCGCCAACTGCTGCACCACCGACTGCGCCCCAGATAGGATTGCCGTGGAAGATTGCGGTACCAACAGCACCAGCTGCTGCGCCAATGCCTGCGCCTGAAAGTGTGCGTTGCTCTGTATTGCTCATGTTTGAGCAACCAGCGATTGCTAAAGTTGCTGCAGTCATTGCGATAATTTTTTTCATCTCAATTGTTCCTTTGAATATGTATTGGTTTGACTAAGTCGCTTAGATTATTTTCTGGCGCAAGGGAAGCGTGATGCTAGGAAGCCCAAGAAAACACCTGCTGCTGGCTTGTCAGCGACTTGTGGAGTGCTTTGCGCAAATTTCACAAAATCACCGATGACTTCATCACGCGCAGGAGCTGGTTGTTTGACGCAAATAAATGGCTTCGCACGTTGTGGATGACGAGTTGCTAAATAGGTTTCATAAACGGCAGTAGTAAAGCCAATACAGAAGCTGCGTGAATCAGGACTTGCAGGTAGCTTGCAAACATTGGCAAGCTCTTGAGTGCTTAATACCTTGATGGTTTCTTGCGCTTGAGCAAGACCGGAAAATGCAGCTAAAGCGGCCAATGCAGCGATAATTTTTTTCATGGGTTCTCCCTTAGGTGTATGTAAAAACGATCATAAACCATATAAATACCAATATATGCACTAAATAGGTGCAATATGCCCTTTTTTGGTTTTTTCAATCCCCATAATGATGCAAAAAATAAGAAGGGGAAATTCATGGAAAATTTGAAATCAGGAAGCGATGCTTTATTCATCTTGCTCGGCGCCATCATGGTTCTGGCCATGCATGCGGGCTTTGCGTTCTTAGAGCTAGGAACCGTGCGCAAGAAAAACCAAGTTAATGCCTTGGTCAAAATCTTGGTGGACTTTGCGGTCTCAACGATTGCGTATTTCTTTATCGGTTACAGCATTGCTTATGGCGTAAACTTTTTCTCTGGTGCAGAATTATTGGCAGAGAAAAATGGTTATGAACTAGTGAAGTTTTTCTTCTTGCTGACTTTTGCTGCTGCGATTCCGGCAATTATTTCCGGCGGCATTGCAGAGCGCGCTAAATTTAATCCCCAGTTGATTGCTACTTTTGTATTGGTGGGTTTTGTGTATCCCTTCTTTGAAGGTATTGCTTGGAATCAACATTACGGTATTCAAGCTTGGATCAAAGGGCTTACTGGCGAGGAGTTTCATGACTTTGCAGGATCAGTAGTGGTTCATGCGGTAGGTGGTTGGATTGCTTTGCCTGCAGTGATCTTGCTGGGAGCCCGTCGCGGTCGTTACACAAAAGAAGGTCAAATTTCTGCTCACCCACCTTCAAGCATTCCTTTCTTGGCTTTGGGCGCTTGGATTTTGGCGGTAGGTTGGTTTGGTTTTAATGTGATGAGCGCACAAACAATCGACAAGATCAGTGGCCTGGTTGCAATGAATTCATTAATGGCCATGGTTGGTGGAACATTGGCTGCTTGGGTGGTGGGTCGCAATGATCCTGGCTTCACATACAACGGGCCACTGGCGGGTTTGGTTGCGGTGTGCGCAGGATCAGACTTGATGCATCCTTTGGGTGCTTTGTTTGTTGGCTTAGTTGCCGGTGCGTTGTTTGTGTACATGTTTACTTTGGTTCAAAACCGCTGGAAGCTTGATGATGTTCTTGGCGTTTGGCCTTTGCATGGCTTATGCGGTCTTTGGGGCGGTCTAGCTGCCGGTATTTTCGGAACCAAGGCGCTTGGTGGAATTGGTGGCATCACTTTTACCGGTCAGCTGATTGGTAGTGCCTTAGGCGTTGGCATTGCATTGATCGGTGGCTTTGTAGTCTATGGCGCCCTCAAAGCAGTTTTGGGCATTCGGATGTCTCAAGAAGAAGAATACGAAGGTGCCGATTTAAGTGTGCACCGCATTTCTTCTACGCCTGACCGCGAACCAAACTGGTAATTCATTCAGACTTGTTATTCATTGATAGCCTGATTCATACCTATAATGAGTCATGGCTATATTTGAACTAGACGGAAACGCCCCACAATTAGCTGAGGGTGCTTGGGTTGCCGAGAGCGCAGAAGTGATCGGCAGAGTTGAGCTTCACCAAGATACCAGTATCTGGCCCAAAGTCGTGATCCGTGGCGATAACGATCTCATTCAAATCGGGCAAGGTAGTAATGTGCAAGATGCCTCTGTTTTACACGCTGATCCAGGTTACCCACTCACTATTGGTAAACACGTCACCGTCGGCCACCAAGTCATGTTGCATGGTTGTCAGATTGGGGATGGTAGTTTGATTGGCATTGGTGCAGTCATTTTGAATGGTGCCAAGATTGGAAAAAACTGTCTGGTTGGTGCGGGTGCGCTCGTTACCGAAGGAAAAGAATTTCCAGATGGCTCCATGATTTTGGGAACTCCCGCTAAGGCGGTGAAAGAGCTGACCTCAGAGCAAATTGCGGGTATCCACGATATCGCTGGACGCTATGTCAAAAATGCTCAGCGTTATATCAAGACACTAAAAAAGATTTCCTAACCCCCTAACTTTTTCCCGTTAAATATTTTGCTCTACGTATTTAATGTAGTTCTTCCAGTGTTTTTACTCATCTTGATTGGGTATATTGGTGGGCGCACAAGCAAGTTAGGCGCTAATGCCTCGATTGAGTTAAACCGGTTTGTTGTTTGGTTGGCATTGCCTGCCCAGCTCTTTAACTTTGCCGCTAATAGCGGTTGGCAAACACTTTGGCAACCTGGTTTCATCGCTGCATTTTTTCTAAGTTGTTTAATTGTTTTCATCCTTGTGCTCTTAATTAGTTGGGTGCGTCATCGAGATTTAGCAGCTGCTAGCTTCGATGGCCTCAGCGCCTCTTATTCAAACACTGGCTATATGGGCATTCCCTTGTGCGCGCTCGCGCTTGGCCAAGATGGTTTGGCGCCGGCGATTATTTCAACCTTCATCGTCTTTGTGATGTTTGCTTTAGCGACGGTTTTGATTGAGATTGGTATCTTGTCGCACAGGAAGCCACATGAGATTGTGTGGAGCGTCATCAAATCGCTTTGCACTAACCCATTATTAATAGCCCCGGTTGCTGGTCTCTTATGGGCCTACAGTGATTTAACTTTGTATGATCCGATTGCGCAAGTAATTGCATTCTTAGCTGCTGCATCGACGCCTTGCGCTCTCGTTTCCATTGGCTTATTTCTAATGCAAAAAAGTACTGCAACTCCTACTCAAGCTTGGGGTATTAGTTTGGCAAAGCTGATTCTTCAACCCTTGATTGCTTGGGTCATTGCTGCCCCCATTTTGGAGCTGCCAACATTGTGGATAAGCGCTATCGTGATACTCAGCGCGCTACCAACCGGTACGGGCCCCTTTATGTTGGCGCAGTACTACAAAGCAGACGGTAGCGTTATATCTAGAGTGGTGTTAATTACTACGCTGGGCTCTTTACTAACACTCTCATTATTTCTGTGGTGGAGTAACGGGATTTAACCCCTCTGCATCAATTTGCTTTTCCCAAGAGGCATCGATAAAAGCCGGTAATGCCATGCACTCATGAAAAATTCGCATGAGGGTAGGGTAGGGACTCACATCTACTTTTGCACTCAGTGCATTAAATAGCTGCGGTACAAGGCAGACATCAATTAAGCCGGGTTGATCGCCATAGGAAAATCTCCCAACACGAGGATCAATACTGAGTTGTTTCTCTACACTCTCTAGTCCAACCTTGATCCAGTGGCCGTACCATTCATCTTTCGCTTCACTGCTGATACCGAGTTTTTTGATTAGGTAACGTAACACCCGTAAATTATTGATGGGGTGAATATCGCTACTAATATCCATTGCAAGGGCGCGCACCCACGCTCGATCATCGGGAAGTTTTGGTAAGAGTGCTGGCTCAGTTTGAATTTCTTCAAGGTATTCAATAATTGCCAAGGATTGATGAATCTTTGTTTTGCCAGATTCATAGAGTGGGACTAAGCGATTAGGATTTTTCTTGCTATATTCCTCACCCAACTGTTCCCCACCATTTTTACCCAGATGCAAAGGAATAATTTCGTAATCCATCCCTTTGAGATTAAGAGCAATACGGACGCGATAGGCGGCAGAGCTGCGCCAAAAGCTATAAAGCTTGGGGGTCATATCAACACCTTATGTGAACTCATGGCTAACAGTATATTGAGGATGGTGTTTCAAGTCTGAGTGCATACAAAGTGGATTAGACTCATCGTTATGGAAGATATTAATTTCTGGATTGGCATCATCGCAACCATGGCCTTTGCAGTGACTGGAGTTTTGGCTATTGCAGATCGTGGTGTAGACCTCTTTGGTGTTTTGGTGCTGGGTTTGATTACCGCAATTGGTGGCGGCACCATTCGCGACATTATTTTAGGGGCCCCTATTTTCTGGTCTGAGAACCCAATTTATGTATGGCTTGCACTCGGCGCCAGCATCATCACCTTCGTTGCAGAATCTTTCTTTACCCAACCGCAAATTTATCGGTGGATGCTTTATATCGATGGTTTCGGGGCAGCGCTTTTTGCTATTCAGGGCGCTGATAAGGCATGGAGTATGGGATATGGCTTGCCTGTGGCGCCAGTGATCTTGGGCGTAATCACTGCAATCGGCGGTGGCTTGTTACGCGATGTTTTGGCCGGTAGAAAAACGCTCATCATGTCGCATGAGCTGTATGCCATTCCAGTGACTTTGGGTTGCTGCGCGTATGTTCTAGTGTTGAACTTTTTGCCTCGGTATTTGGTCGAGGGCTCCGTGATTTGCATGCTCGGAATTTTTGGTCTACGTGCGGCTGCTATTTACTGGGATCTGCGCGTACCCAAAATGTTTATTACTAAAACGCGCTAATTGCACCAACGCCGTGCTTTTGGTTGTTGCATAGCTACCTCAAATT